>DAOTXP010000194.1:0-8796 GCA_034435275.1 Anaerolineales bacterium
GGAGAATGGTGAATAGTATTACGGCGCAAGGTTGAGCGGACGTTGCACTTGCCCTCCCGCTCCGCTTCGGGGATGCTTCGCGATGGCGTGCAAGTGCCAGGGGAGAACGTCTGCCTGCGCCGAAGCGTAAGAGACGCTCTCTAGCGTCGAACTTTGTGCTGTAATACTACTCGACCGGAATCTCCTTGTAGACCTTGTCCACGTCAATGCCCTGGCGTTTGCGGTAAGCATTGAAGCCGTAGTAGATCCCTGCGGCCAACGCGTACATGATGATCATGAATACCATCGAGGTGCTGTTCTGCCAGCCGATGCCGTAGAGATAACCCGGGTCCCAGAACCAGACGACCAGCAGCCAGTCCAGAAAGGCGAAGAAGATCAGGCCGGCCGCGGTCACCAATGGGATAGTTTCCCCAGCGAGCATCTTACGCCCGACGAAGACCACCACATAAACAAGTACGCCAATGTTCAGCAGGCTGAGCAGGGCGATGAGCGCGATCATGGCCTGGGTGAGGCCGGTTTGGTCGCCCCACTGGGCAAAGACCTGCATGGCGTAATCATACGTCAGGTAGACCAGGTAGCCCGCGCCGACGACGAAAAGCGCCATGATGATCCAGTTCAGCCACGCGGGCAGGCTGTACTTGGCCACCGGCGAACCGTCGAAGACCTCTTTCTGCCTCCATGGGAGCAGGATGGCGGCCAGCGTCGTTCCGAAGAAGGTGACGGCAATGACCAGGGTGGCATCCAGCACGATGGACTTGAAACTGAATATGTTATACGCGTAGAGAATCGAGATGATCACCGAGGGAATCACCATCAACAACAGTGCATTGATGGGCGTCTTGGTGCGCGGCTCGATATTCGAGACCCATTCGGGCAACATGCGGTCGAACGCGGCGGCGAAGATCACGCGCGTCGAGGAGAGAAATACCGTCCCCGACCAGCCGAACCACCACATCCCGACGAGGAAAACGATGAGGGTTTGAAGGAACCGGCTCGAGGTCAGGAAAGTGGCGAACTGTACCGGGTAGGGCCAGACCGGGATGGGAACGTCTGTCCCGTAGAACACATTGCTCCAGAACGCGCCGTTGGCATTGATGTAGAAATCCCAGCCCATGGTCTTGTCAATCAGGGCAAAGAAGACAAGCGCGAGGACCGTGGTCACGATGATGGCCCACGCCATGCCCCAGAAGTTGCGCTTGTAGTCGGTGGCGCCGCGTACTTCGCCGTAGAGCGTCGAGCCCCAGTTCGGCCACAGGTTGAAGAAGGTCATCATGGGCACCATGGCCATCGAAGCGCCCAGCGCGATCATGCCGAGCGGGCCAAAGGTGGTACCGGCTGCCTGTCCGGCGGCAATGGTATCAGCATAATAGTCTGCGGCAGGGAGGCCGTATAGCGCGGGCAGGTTGGCGTTCAGCCCGGCGATGAAGGCATCTTTGTTCCCAAACAGAAGCAGGCCGAAGACCATGACGAGGCCGACCATGCCAAGATAGAAGCAGAATTTCTGCACGCGGGCGTACCATTTCATGCCAACCGCAATGTAAACGAACACCACAGCGCACACCAACAACATGCTGACCAGCTGGCCCTCGCTTGTGGTGGTGAACCACAGCGCGGTCTGCGGCGAGCCGAGCAAGGCGGACATCGGAGTGAGGAACTCGTAGGCCAGCATCTGGCCGTAGAGGGGCACCCACAGCCACAGGATGAACCACCAGCCCGTGACGCTGAGCAGGAAACCGATGCCGCGTCCGAGAATGCGGCTCTGCCAAACGTAGTCGCCGCCAGCGCGCGGCATGGCCGAGATCAGGCTGGCGTAGACAATGACCTCGAAGATGGTGAACGCCGCGCCCACCACTACCGCCGTGCCGAGACTGCCGCCGAAGTACCAGCAGTACGAGAAGATGAACAGGCCGAGCGTGATCAGGTTGATCGAGAAAGTGGCGTAAATGAAGGCATCGAACACCGACCAGGCCCGCACCAGTCCGCTTGCCTTGCGGACGAACAAAGATACTTGACTCATCTGAATCTCCTTTGCAAGATTGACTTGCTCCCTCCCGACTGAGGGGAGGAAAATGGAAGACGGATCATATCTGCTATCCCATCGCGCGTTTCCTTATAATCGGCCTCCTTTCCTGTAGTGCAGGATTAATCTTGCGCCACACTGCAGAATGAAATTTGCGTTATCCCGTCGTCAAAACGTAAGTGCCGATTTTCTTCGGTTGGAGTTCAACGACCGCGCCGTGCAGAATGCCCTGCTCGTACATACTGCCGGGGTTGATACACAGCGTCTTCTTGTATTTGCGCGTGCCCTTGCCCTCATGGATGTGCCCATGCAGGCCAAGCAGGGGCTGATATTTATCAATCACGGCCAGCACCGATTTACTGCCCACCGGGACGAGTGAACGGCCTGCATACGCGGGGCGCAGGTCTTTCGTCAATTCGGGGGCCTCGTCGAGTCCACTGCCGTAAGGCGGCGGATGCAGATTGAAGACCGCGTTGGATGGATTCTTCGCTTTGGCGATAACTGCTTCGATACGCTTCAGCAGATTCTCTTCCGGTTCCTCGCGATGCGTATTCCACGGGGTGGGATTGGACCACCCCGAACTGACCATCTCGTGATGTTCGTCCAGTTCGATCACCTGCCCTTCCACGCTCCGCACCGATTTGGACGCCGCGATGGCCGCGTCGATCTCGAAGACATCGTCGTTGCCCGGGCAGACGAAACAGCGGATGCCCGTCCCGGCGAGTTTCGCGTCAGCGTAGTCCATCCATCTTTGAACAGTGGTCATCACCTGGTCCAGAAAGAGCGCGTCGGAGCGTCCCGGCGTGGAGGAAATTTCGTTCACCTCGTCGGGCGTGGTTACGTAGGGATAATAGCCGCGGTTCTGGATCGTCGCGGCCATTTTGTCCACCGCCTCCCTGCCCTCCAGAATCGACTCCTGTTCGAGCAGGGTGACCTTATATTTATCGCCGCCCTGCGCGATGATGGGGACGATGGCCTTGCCGGTCATGTCGCCGCCGAGGATGAGGGTATCGGCCTCGTAGAACTTCGCGGCGCTGATGAATTTCTTCCAGCAGATTTCCGAGCCGTGCACGTCGGTGGCAAAGAAGAGTTTCATGAGGATTCCTTTGGTTATTTCTGCGGAGTGCAAAGTCCGGAGACTTTGGAGTCCGGTTACTTCGGCGCTTCCAGCGCGCCCGGCACCAGGTCCGGGAATTCGGTGCGGATACGGGTTTCCACCTCATCCGGGAAGACCGCCGAACTGGCCTTGGCGAAGATTTCGTTGGCGCGCTGCATGGCGTGCGCGTGCGTATCCAGCGAACCTTTCTTCTCCCAAATGGTGCGCGCGTCGCGGTCCGCGATCTTGGTGAGCAGGGCCTCGGTCTTCATGCGTTTGGCCGTGTGCGGACTCATCATGAACGAGCCGCCCGGCTTGGCTTCCGCGATCACATTCAGCGCAAGTTCCTCCTCGTTGAAAGTAATGCCGCGTCTCATGCGTTTGAGCATCTGGAAAATCTCATCGTCAATCACGGCCTTGGCAAAATCGAAGGTCTTCAGGGCATCAATCAGGCCGCCCGTGTTGAACATGTCCGCGCCGCCCAGAAGTCCCGCGACGACCGACATGCCCGTCTCGTAGCCCGATTGGGCGTCGTTGATTTTCGAGTTAGTCAAACCGATGTAACCGCCGCTTGGCACATTGTAGTAGCGCGCCATCTGCGCGAAGGCCATGTGCAGCATGCCGCACTCGATCCCGCCCGAAGCGTACGCGCCCGTCCGCATGTCGGCGATGGTCGGAAGGGAGGCATAGATCGTCGGCGTCCCTTCGCGGCACATCTGCATCAGCACGGCCGCGGCCAGAAATTCCGCGTTGCCCTGCACCAGCGTCCCCGCCATGGACATGGGCGAGGTCAGTCCGCCATTCGGCACGATGCTCGGATAGACGGGCAGGCCCTTCTCGCTGAAGAACATGATCGCCTCGGTGGAGAGATGATCCATCGTCAACGGCGAGACGACGGGGCAGTAATGATGCGTGACGAACGGCCGCTCCATGTAGGCGGCTTCGCTTCCTGCGATCGCGTACAACAGCCGCATGACCGCCTGGGCATCTTCCATATCCTTTGTCGTGGAACGGATGGGCTTGAGACAGTACTTCAACGCGGGATACAATCGCGCCAGCGTAAACTGTCCTTCGGGCGCGTCGTCCGCGAGGGTGGAGACGGAGAATACATCGTACGCGGGCAGTTCGTTGACGAGGTGCGCGATACGGGCGATGTCGTCGGAGCGGGCGCGTCGCTCGCGACCCGTGACCGGGTCCAGGATATCGGGCGCGGAACTGCCCGTGACGAGGATCGGCCGGTCGTCGGGAATGACGCGGTCGAACTTCGGGTCGCGCCCGCGGAAGGTGAATTTCGGCGGGAGCATCTTGCGGTATTTCTCCACCACCGCGCGCGGGAACTTCACAATCTGCGACTCGGAGTCCACTTTACACCCATGCTTGTCGAAAACGGTGCGGGCTTTCTCGTTGCGTACCAGCAAGCCAACGCTTTCGAGCACTTCCAAGGAAGCCTCGTGGATACGTTCGACGTGTTCCTGCGTAAGAAGAGTTGCGAATTCCATGGATTGATTCCTTTTCTTCCTCTAAAGTTTGCCTTTTTCATTTCTGCGCGGGGCTGTCTTTCTAACGCCCGGCCGCGGACCGGAAGGCGTTTTGAGCACCTTGCGGAATCGATTCTCCCGGAACGCCATGTGCTCCACTCGGAGTTTGGCGGCGACTGGAAGGATCTCTTCGACAGGATACATCTCGAGCCCGGCGCGGGTCACTTTCAACGAGGCGGCCGCCGTGGCGAAGCGCGCCGACTCCTCCAGGTTCCAGCCGTTCAAATGGCCGTAGATAAAGCCCGCCGAGAACGTTGCCCCGGCCCCGCAGGCGTCCACAGCCTTGACCCGGGGAGCGTGGACACGCACAGCTTCCTCGCCCCGAGCAACCAGGCACCCATCGGCGGCCATGGTGATCAGGACAGTTTCGATTCCGCTGTTGAGCAATTTGCGCGCGGTCAGGAGCAAATCACTTTTCTTGCCGAGCTGCGCCGCATCGGTGACTGCCTGGCAGATTGCCGTGTGGCCGGCAAATTTCCTCAGGATGTGAGGATGCTCATGTCCGTGCTCTATATTAAGAAACACTGGCACGCCCAATCGGTTCGCCTCCTGGATGGCTCTCAGAATGTGGTCGCCATCATACCAATCCACATAGAGTAATTTAGAGCCTTTCAACAGGGAGAGATCGGCGGTATCCAGGGTGCCCAGAATCTGCGGCGAGCGTTGCCAGAAATACGTGCGCGCGCCTCTGCTATCCGAGACATCCACCTCGACGGGTGTTTTGTAATCCCTGGTGAAGCGTACTTTCCCCCGCACGCCCCACTCCGCCAGTTGACGCGCCAGGGCATGTCCGCGCGGATCGTCGCCCACTGCCGTGCCGATCATGCCGGAGGACATGCCCCACTGCCGCAGAAGACAGGCGACGATGGCCGCGTCGTCGAATACAAATTCGGTAACCTCCTTCACGATTGCCCCGGTATTGCGCCGAGGCAGACGGTCAATGACCATGATGGAGACATGGGTGAGCATTCCAAAGCCGACGTAGGCGGGAGGCTGTGTTTTCTTTCTTTTTTCCATCGCCATGATTATGCTCTCAACCTCTCACCCTTCGGATCGAACAACACGGTCGGCATAACCTCCACCATCTGGCGGCCTTCGATCAATTCCGCCTCGAACCTGTTGCCGACTTTCGCAAGTTCAATCGGCAGGTAGGCGTACAAAATATTCTTCTTCAACGTGTATCCCCACCCGCCGCTGCGGACACGGGTGAGGACTTTGCCTTCATGGTAAATGGCCTCCCCGCCGTAGATTTGGGTGAACTCGTTCCCTTCCACGGTCAGTGTGCAAAGTTTTCGCTTCAAGCCTTCGGTCTTCTGCTTCATGAGCGCGTCTCTGCCGATGAAGTCTTTCTTATTCAAATCCACGCAGAAGCCGAGGCCCGCTTCAAGCGGCGTTTCGAGTTGCGTCACGTCTACGGTGTAATAACGATAGCCCTTTTCGAGACGGAGCGCGTCCAGCACTTTATAGCCGCCGACTTCGATTCCAAATTCCTTACCCGCTTCGAGCAGCATGTCCCAAACCATCGTGGCGCGATTATACGGGACGTAGAGTTCCCATCCCAACTCACCCGCATAACTGACGCGCTGGGCGTAGACCTTCGCTCCGTTGATGTGGATCAGGCGAGTGGTCAGGTAGGGATGCGCTTCGTTGGAAATATCGTCGCTGGTCACTTTT
Source organism: Anaerolineales bacterium (assembly GCA_034435275.1). Lineage (GTDB taxonomy): Bacteria > Chloroflexota > Anaerolineae > Anaerolineales > Villigracilaceae > JBFMCC01. The sequence goes on from DAOTXP010000194.1 coordinate 6,329, forward strand.
CGCAGAACGTCGCGAGCGCGCGGTCCCCAAATCGGCAAACAAGCCCAATCTTCGGTGATGTCGCGGATCGCGACCTCGCCATCCTTTTCGTCCACGTGCATTTCGAGCCACGATTTGTCGTTGCCGATGAAAGCCGCTCCCGTGATGACCCAGAATCGGTCCGCGCCGAGGCGGGTCACCGTCACGTCCGCCTCCACTCCGCCGCGCGGATTCAGGAACTGCGTGTACGTCGCGCTTCCGATGGGTTTATCCATCTCGCTGTCCGCGACGCGGTTGAGCAGAGCCAGCGCGCCCGCCCCCGCCACTTCGATTTTGCTGAACGGCGTCAGGTCGTAAAGGCAGACGCGTTCGCGCGTGGCGGCGTGTTCCTGCCCGACGCGCTCGAAGAACGGCGGCTTGATCCATCCGCCCCAGCTGCGCTGATCCTCGCCCATGCGCCGCCACGGTTTGCCGGGCTCGAAGTAATTGACCCGCTCCCAGCCGAACTTCTCGCCGAAGACCGCGCCCATTTCCTGCAAGCGATGATACACGGGGCTGACTCGATGCGGGCGCGCCCATTCGAATTCGTCGTGAGGGAAGCGCAGGCGGTAGTAATACTTGACGCACTCGCGCGTCCGCTCGCAGGCGTAGGTCGGGTCGGCGTAATAATTTGCGAAGCGAGTCGCTTTGTAGGCGTATACATCCATCGTCGGCTCGCCGCCGATGATCCACTCGGCCAGCAATTTTCCAACGCCGCCCGCCCCGCCATAACCGTTCAAAGAGAACCCAGCCGCCATCCACATGCCGCGCACGCCCGCCATCGGTCCCAGAATCGGCTGGCAATCGGGCGTGTACGCGCCGGGGTGACAAACCAGTGTGATGATGCCCGCCTGATCGAGGAACGGCAACCTTCGAATCGCGCCCTCGAGCAGTTGTTCGAAACGATCCATATCCGACGGGACGGTCGAGCCGCCATGCTCCCATGGCACGCCGTCAATCCAGCGCGCCAGCGGATTCGGCTCGTAGCCGCCGATGACCAGTCCGCCCTGCTCCTGCCGCATGTAAACCAAATTCTCTGGATCGCGCAAGCACGGAGTTTTGGAATTGAACTCATGGCCGGGGACTGCTTTCAACGCGATGTGTTGATGATCCACCGGAGTCGTCGGAAAATGCAGCCCCGCCATCGCGGCGATGCGCGGCGCCCACAGTCCCGCGGCGTTGACGACGAGTTCGCATCGAATTGACCCCTTGTCTGTCACCACCTCCGTGACTTCCCCCTTCGCTGACAGTTTGATGCCCGTGACGCGCGTGTTGGTGTAGACGGTCACGCCCAAATCTTTGGCGAACTTCACCATGCTGTTGGTGACCGTGTACGGATCGAGTTGACCGTCGCGCGGCAGGTAGATCGCGCCGTAAAGGTCCTTCTTCGTGATCTGCGGCATGTGCTTCACCGCTTCATCGGGACCGATGACTTCGCATTCCAGCCCCAGCGCCTTTGCGCGGCTGACGCTTCGCTCCAAGTCCTTGAGCGACTCCTTCGTGGACGCGACGCGCAGACTCCCGACGTGGTCGAACAATCCCAGTTCGCTGTACAACTCGATGCTGTACATGCGGAACTTGAGCATGGTCTGTGAGGTGGCAAACTGCGTCACCAATCCCGCCGCGTGCGATGATTCTCCGCTGGCGATCTCGCCCTTCTCCACGAGGATGACGTCCGTCTTTCCCATCTTTGCAAGGTGGTACGCGACCTGCGCGCCCACAATTCCCCCGCCGATGATTACGATTTCTGCCTGGTCTTTCATGGTTCTCCTTTGTGCGTACTGCGCGTTTCCTAACGCGCGCGTTGACGTTAGCGTTGACGTTAGAGAACGTCAACTACGCTTCTGTACATCCCTCAACCACCCCTCAAACTCGCTCGAATCCATTTTCTCGACAGCCCGTCCCCATCTCTCAATCGCCCAACCCCAAAAGTCAAAATCAATTTTCGATATCTTGGCTTGAATGGCCGCCCATAATCCCCAGCCCACATCGGACATAATCATATTCAACTTCATGCGCGCAATCATGGCTGGACTTGCTTCCCCGAAATACGCCGCGCAGACTTCGCGAATCTGTTCCTCGTTGAATTGCATTTCCTGACAGGTGTTCCCCAACTCAAAGGTCGGGTCGTTGTTTCCACTGTATTCGTAATCAATCAGCCAGAGTTGGTTGCCGTCGTCAATATAATTTTCCGCAAGCAGGTCGTTGTTGCATGGAACCGTCGGCAATGGCTTGACGTTCATCGCCTTTTCGATGCGCGCCACCGTCGGCATTCGGTCGAGATACCCCTCGGGGATGCGGATCGAGCGGTCGCGGCACAGGCCGAGATAATATTCCGTGAGGCGGAACATATTGAAGTCCAGGAGGAAGCGAGGACCGGCGTGCAGTTTCTTAATCGCTTTCGCCATGCGCGTCGGCATCCCGGGCGCATTCAATGATTCCTTCGACAT
>DAOTXP010000195.1:0-2221 GCA_034435275.1 Anaerolineales bacterium
GAAATCTGGCGCGAAATCCACAGCGCGATGACGGTGGAAAACAGCGCGCCCGCCACCGTGATTCCCACGAAGATCAGCATCGTCTGTTTCTGAATGTCGGTGTATTTCTGTTCGAGGATGCCGACATACAGAATGCCGATGACTTCCTGATTTACGTCGCGGATTGGCTCGTAGGCCGTGATATACCAGTCGGTGACGACGTAGGCGCGCCCGATCCACGGTTCGCCTTCGACGATGACGCGCTGGTACACATCCTCGGCGACGCGCGTCCCGATGGCGCGTTCGCCGCTGTTGCCCTTCACGTTGGTCGAGATGCGCAAGTCATCGAGGAAAATGGTTGCCGTGCCGATGTCCTTGCCTTCGTAGACGACGTTTTGGAAGACGGTCTGCTTGATCTTGTCCACAATGTCGTAGTTTCGATTCAACAGAATTCCGCCATACACAACGCCGATGAAGTTGCCCTCCGCGTCGAAGACGGGCGCGGCCGCCTTCAACATCATCCCCGAAGTCTCTTCGGTTTCGGAGCGGGGGCGCGCCATGGGCGTCTCGACGAATTTGAAATACGCCTGTTCCGCCAGGGCGGGCGATTCGCGCGTCAGTTCCTCTGCCGCGACGATGACCGTGCCGGAAAGAGGCGCTTTCGTCCGCAAAACATGGCCGACGATCTCATCCCGACTCTGGTCGTCGCCCTTGTTTTCGGGGTTGTTCACGCGCAGCACGACTCTGCCCGCGCTGTCCGTGATGGTCAGGATATCGAGATTTTCGCTGTGCTTGAAGCGCGCCAGTTCGTCAAGATACTCCTGACGGATGTCCCCGCGCAGAATATCCGCCATGAAAAGCCTGACGGATGTGAACTCGACCGCATCCTCCACGTGCCCCAGTCTGCTTTGGTAGATTTCGCGCGCAGCGTTCAGGTCGTTGCGGACGCGCTCCTGGGCTTCTTCGATGATTCGGTTGTTAATGATCTGAATACCGACGAAGGTGAAGATGAGACTGCTCAACAGGATGATGGACAGAAAGGACAGGGTCAATTTGGTTGCAATCGACAGCCTGACCTTTTTTATCCATTTCGATGCGGCTTGCTTCACCGCGTTCATGACGAGCGAATCTCCTTACGTTGCCTCATACACCAACTCGATCAAATCCTGGACCTGTAACCTGCTCTCGTTGCCTGTGGTCTTGACCGCGTCCTTGAACATGGTCACGTCCTTCGGGCAGGCGACGACGAAATCGCGGACATCGGTGAGCGCGGCCGCCTCGCGGATGCGAATCTCGGCGGGGCGCGCGTGACCTGGCTTCTCTTCCATCCAGATTCGTCCGCCGCCCGCGCCGCAGCAGAAGGCGCGGTCACCGTGACGCGGCATCTCGCTCAATTCGCATCCCGTCGCGCGCAGGATGCGTCGCGGCGCGTCGTATACCCCGTTGTAGCGACCGAGGTAGCAGGGATCGTGATAGGTAATTCGGCGATCGAGTTTTTTGCCGAGTTTGAGTTGTCCTTTCGTAATCAGTCGGTCGAGCAATTCGGTGTAATGCAAAATGCTGGGACGATTCCCGTTCCACGGGTATTCGTTCTTCAACGTGTTGTAGGTATGCGGATCGGTGGTGACGATGGTCTCGAACTTGCACTTGCCCAGCGCCTGCATGTTCTTGTCACGCAGCATTTCGAAGAGACCTTCCTCACCCACGCGGCGCACATCGTTGCCCGCGTTTCTTTCGGCGTCATAAAGAATGCCGAAGTTCAAACCCGCTTTGTTGAACACTTCCGCGGTCTTGCGCGTGATTTCAGTGAGCGTGGGACTGTACGAGGCGTAATCGCCGACGAACCACAGATATTCAACTGGCTCGCGCCGCGCGTCCTTGATGGCGGGCTGGAGTCCCTGAGCCCATTTGGCGCGCATTCGGTCGGACTGACCGAGGGAGTTGCCGTAGCGTCCGAGGTTGGCGAGCGCGTCCTGCAACATCTTGTCCATTTTGCCTTCAAGGACAAGATAACGCCGCATCTCGACGATGGGGTTGATATGTTCGATGAACAGCGGACATTCCTGATCGCATGCGTAACAGGTGGTGCAGTTCCACAGAGCCTCCTCGCCGATCACTTCGCCTGTCAGCGATTTGGACAAAACGCCGTTCGTCTGTTTGGCGGAGAGGGCCGCGCCGCGCTCCTGCAAATTGCGGCGCAGACTCATCACGAGAAGTTTCGGCGAGAGAAGACCACTGCTGT
>DAOTXP010000196.1:0-2581 GCA_034435275.1 Anaerolineales bacterium
CCTCGTACATTCCCTGGCGCGGCTACTTCGACCAGATCCGCCGCGCCGACCTGTTCATCTTCTACGACGACGTTCAGTACGATAAGCATGGCTGGCGCAACCGCAACCAGATCAAGACCGCGCAGGGCAAGCAGTGGCTGACCATCCCAGTCCACAGCAAAGGTGTGACCGAAGGGATTCCCATCAAGGATGTGAAAATTGACTGGTCGAAGCCCTGGGCGAAGAATCATCTCAAGGCCCTGACTATTTCCTACAACAAAGCGCCTTATTTCAAGACTTACCTGCCCCTGCTGGAAACGTTCTACGCCCGCCGCGATGAATCGCTGGCCGACTTCACCATCGAAACCACGGTCGCGCTGACCCGCGAACTGGGCCTCCACAAGACGCGTTTCCTGCGCTCGTCCGAAATCCCCGGCGTGGACGGCCAGAAGACCGACCGCCTGATCCAGATCCTGACGAAGGTCGGCGCGCGGCACTACCTCAGCGGGCCGTCCGCGCGGGATTACATTGAGAAGGAGAAATTCGACGCGGCGGGTATCACGCTCGAATATATGGAATACAATTACCCCGAATATCCGCAACTGTATCCTCCCTTTGATCCCTACGTGACCGTACTGGATTTGCTTTTCATGGTTGGCGGACAAGCGTTAGAATATATCACCGAGAGACAATATGAGCATCGATGAGACCCAGAAAAAACTGGCCGACTATTTTACCGAAAAACTGGAGGCCTTCGGCGCGACCGCCAAGGGCGTGGACTACAACGGCCCGCAGGCCCAGGAGACCCGCTTCGAGCAGCTGGTCAAGGTGATCGATCCGTCCCGCCCGTTCCGTGTGGTGGATTACGGCTGCGGCTATGGTGCAATGTTCGATTTCCTCCAGAATAAAGGCTGGGAATTCGAGTATTATGGCATTGACCTGATCGAGAAGATGGTGCTCGCCGGCCGTGAGGCGCACGCGGCGTACCCCAATGCCCACTTCACCACGCAGGAAAGCGACCTGCCCGAGGCCGACTACCTGCTGGCCGGGGCGATCTTCAACATCAAAATGGAAACGCCCTACGACGAATGGCGCGGCATGGTCACGGATACCCTGCGCCGCATGGATCGTCTGTGCACGAAAGGCTTTTCCTTCAACATGCTCACCAGTTACTCGGACGCCGACCGCATGGCCCAGCGACCCGACCTGTTCTACGGCGATCCGCTCTTTTTCTTCGATTTTTGCAAACGTAATTTCTCGCGCAACGTTGCCTTGCTTCACGATTACGGGATTTACGATTTCACGATTCTCGTTCGCAAGGACGTTTGAAATACCATGAAACCTGTCGTTGCCCCGCGCGCTTCCGCGATTCTATATAACCTGCTGGTCGGCCGCCCGGACCGCCGACCGTTCCTCCTGCCGGCCAACATCTGCCCGATTGTCCCCATCACTTTCTTCAAGGCGCAGGTTCCATTTCAGTTTGTGGATATTTCCCCCCAAACCCTGCACATGGATTTGAGCGGGATCCTCGAACGGGCGAAACGCCGCGAGATCGGCGGCGTGCTGTACGCGCACACCTACGGCGAACACTCCACACCTTTCTCGGCCTTTGCGGAACTGAAACAGACCGACCCGACCATGATGGTCATTGACGACCGCTGTCTGTGCGTCCCTGACTTCAACCCCGACGACTCGACTCCCGCGGATGCTGTTCTCTACAGCACCGGCTACGCCAAGATCGTGGAACTCGGCTTCGGCGGCTACGCTTTCCTGAAGGATGACGTCAATTACCAGGTGGCATCCCTGCCATACAGCGCCATTGACCTGCATGCGCTGGAGATGGGCTACAAGCCCATCGTCGAACGACGCGAGGCGTATCTGTACCACGACAGCAACTGGCTGGAACTGGAACGTGAGGGAATGCAGTCCTGGAGTGTCTATCGCATGCAGGTGGCCGCCCAGTTACAGCGCTCCCTCGACGGACGCAACAAACTCAACGTGATCTACATCTCCAGCCTGCCGCCCGAGATTCAACTCCCTGCGCCCTACCAGAGATGGCGCTTCAATATCCGCGTGCCGAATAAAGCCGCCATCCTCGAGCGCATCTTCGAAGCGAAATTATTTGCCAGTTCTCATTATCCATCGCTGGCAGGCGTGATGCAGGCGGGTAAATGTCCCGTAGCGGAGCAGTTGGGGAATGAGGTCATCAACCTCTTCAACGATCACCATTACACACAGGCCATGGCCGAACAGACCTGCAAGATCATCGTGGAGTCGCTTTGATGCGCGTCGACTTCAACCGTCCCACGCTCACGGGCAGGGAATTCGAATACATTTCACAGGCCATCGAAAACGCGCACATCTCGGGAGACGGACAGTTCACCAAAAAATGCCATGCCCTGCTCGAAGCGGAACTCGGCGTCCCCAAGGTTCTCTTAACGACCTCCTGTACCCATGCGCTGGAAATGGCCGCGCTGCTGCTGGAGGTCCAGCCCGGGGACGAGGTCGTCATCCCCTCGTTCACTTTCGTCTCGACGGTCAACGCGTTCGTCCTGCGCGGCGCGCGCCCGGTCTTCCTGGACGTTCGGGCGGACACCCTTAA
>DAOTXP010000197.1:0-5692 GCA_034435275.1 Anaerolineales bacterium
CCAATCAACGCACGGCTACCGCTTCGAGCACAAATAAGAATGTCGCCAATTCTGGTGATGAGACGTTCAGGTATTTCGCTCCTGACAAAAACGTTATCCACTAAGATAATTCTCCCACTTTTGACATTAGAAGCCCGAAGCACGAGAATGCCTTCATCTTGGTTAACCACTTCTTCTGGCTTATATGTCAGACCTATAAGAGCATTGCCAATATGCTTAAGCTTCTTCACCTCCCAATGACTTGGCACCTGCCCCAGCCACGCCACGCCCGAATCTATCATCTTTGCGTCTTGGCGACTTTGCGTGAGGGGAATTTTCCCCGTCACGGCTTGACTGATGAGGGCGGCGCGCTTTTCGGCGAGCAGGTCGAGCAGGCGCTGTTTTTTGGCGATGAGGGCGTCAATTTTGGCGGTTTGTCGGTCCAGATAGGCGGCGATGGTCCGCTGTTCGGGGAGGGGAGGGACAATCAATTCAATATCAGCGAATTTTTCAGCTGTAAAATGCGCGATAGTCGCTTTGTTGCAAAGTAAATCAATATAGCCGCCATTTTTTAGAACGATGAGCCAATAATACAAAAACTTGTTGATGAAACCTTCCCGACTTCTTACTCTATGAACCGAGTTTTGTATGTAGCATTTTTCAAGTTGTCCTTGCCAAATTGCAGCGCGTCCAACATCACCACCTTCACACACCATCAAATCGCCTTCTCGCAATTCATAATGTGGTTTTTCCCATTGGGAGAACCACATTTCCTTTACATCAGTCGTGTCTACGTCCTGCCATTGAATGTTTGCTGCCCTCAAGTAAGGTTCTAACGTATCAGTTGAAGTTAACGGCTCTGGGCGCAGCATTTTTCCAAGCCGAATATCATAGCCACGTTTGACTTTAGAGACTTCCCAATGCGCGGGAATCCGTCCGAGCCAGGGGAGGTCGGTGTCCTTGTAGGCGGGGTAGGGGCGGAGGGCGGGCATAAAAATATTCTCTCGCGAAGGCGCAAAGAGCGCAAATGTTTTAATTTCTTTTCTTGGCGTCCTTGGCGGCTTTGCGTGAAACAAAAATCTCTCGCCAAGGCGCAAAGAACGCAAAGGTTTTAATTTCTTTTCTTGGCGGCCTTGGCGGCTTTGCGTGAAATCTATTCAGGCAGTCCATTCACAATGCGGGTAATGCCGTCCTTGATGAGCGGGGCGTTAAAGTTGATGAGCAAGCCCAACCGTTTGTTCGTCAATTTCAGGTAGGTCAGCAGTTGCTTGGGATGGACGGGATGGATTTGCTCGACGGATTTCAGTTCCACAATCACAAGGTCTTCGACGATCAAATCGGCGCGGAAGGCTTCTTCGATGACCAAGCCGTCATACACCAGCGGAATGACCACCTGCCTGGCGACACGCAGTCCGCGCTTTTGGATTTCATGCTCCATCACAGGCTCGTAGGCTGACTCGAGCAAGCCAGGACCAAGCCGCTTGTGGATGTGATAGGCGACGTCCACGATGATTTTGGCAATTTCGTTTTCATTCATGAAATAATCCTCTCGCTAAGGCGCAAAGAGCGCAAAGGTTTTTAATTTTTTTCTTGGCGTCCTTGGCGGCTTTGCGTGAAATAATCCTCTCGCTAAGACGCCAAGAGCGCAAAGATTTTTAATTTTTTTCTTGGCGTCCTTGGCGGCTTTGCGTGATACTACTCCGTCACCTCTTTGAGCATCTCCATGATCTCTTTTTCCAGTATCTTGATCTCCGCTTCTATTTCTTCCAGCGGGCGCGGCGGCTGGTATTCGTAGAAATAGCGGTTGAAGTTGATCTCATAGCCCACCTTGCCCACTTCGCCATCCTTTTCGTCGCGCACGTTGAGGTTGATCCACGCGTCGGGGACATGCGGCTTGACCTCGCGTTCGAAGAAGGTTTGGATGTCTTCGCTCAACGGCACGTTTTCCGTGTCGCGCAATTCGGGGTCGGGTTCGGGATTGCCGTCCTTGTCGCGGCAGATTTCGGCGGTCTCGTCCCGTTCTGAAAGCGCGGCAAGAACCGCCTTTTTCATCGGGGCGGAAAGGGAGATGTTCAGCCTTGCCAACTCTGCTTCAAACAGGGCGCGATCCTTGAACAAAGTGTCGGGCAGCGTTCCCAGCGCATTGAAGACGGCTTCCTGCTGCTTTTTGCCCTCCGCCTCTTCCGCCTTCTTTGTCTTTGCGTCTTTCTTCTTTGAAACAGCCAGATTTGCAAAAGCGGTCTGGTCTTTCAGACGGGCAATCCGCTCCGCGCTTGCCTGAAAGTTCAACCGCAAGGGACGCTCCACCGTAATCTTGCGATAGCCGAAGTCCGAGTTGTTGAAAATCTTCGAGTGTTTGCCCTCCTTGAATTCCCGATACATCTTCGTGATTTGCTCGATGTCCTCTTCGGACATTTCGCGTCGTTTGTCGCCCAAACTCTTGCGCATGGGTTTCCAGAATGACGAAGCGTCAATCAACTGCGCTTTGCCTTTGCGGTCGGGCGTTTTGTGATTGCTCAAAATCCAAATGTAGGTGGCGATGCCCGTGTTGTAAAACAACTGCTCGGGCAGGGCCACGATGGCTTCCAGCCAGTCGTTTTCCAAAATCCAGCGGCGGATCTCCGACTCACCCGAACCTGCATCGCCCGTAAACAGCGGCGAGCCGTTCATGACGATTGCCACGCGTCCGCCCCCAGCCGAAGGCGGATTCATGTGACTGAGCATGTGCTGTAGGAAAAGCAGTTGACCGTCGCTGATGCGCGGCGTCCCTGCCGAGAAACGCCCGTTCGGTTTGGCGGCTTCAGCCTCCACCGCTTGCTGGTCGCGCTTCCATTCCTTTCCATAGGGCGGGTTGGCGAGTTGATAATCGAAGCGTTCGCTGGCGTGCGCATCGTGCGAGAGCGTACTTCCGAAGGCGATATTCTCCGCGTCGCGCCCGTCCGCGCTTTTCATATACAAGTCCGACTTGCAGACCGCGAACGTTTCTGGATTTACTTCCTGCCCGTACAGGTAAATTTCCAATTTTGGATTGATCGCCAGCATCTGCTCTTTGGCAATGGTCAACATGCCGCCCGTGCCGCAGGCTGGGTCCGCGACTTTGATGACGCGTTGTGGAATCTTCAACGCTTCATTCTCGACCGAAAGCAGTAACTTCACCATCAGGCGGACCACTTCGCGCGGCGTGAAGTGTTCGCCAGGGTTCTCGTCCAGGGCCTCGTTGAAGCGGCGGATGAGTTCCTCGAAGATCGTCCCCATCTCATGATTGTCCACCACATCGGGATGCAGGTCAATTTCAGTAAAGCGCTGAACGACCAAATACAGCAGGTTGGCTTCGTTAAGTTTTGAGATCGTATTGCGGAAGTCGAACTTCTCGATCACCTCGCGCATATTCTCCGAAAAGCCGTTGATGTAGGCATTCAGGTTCCTGGCGATATTGTTGGGGTCATCCAGCAAGCGCTCGAAATTATATTTTGATGTGTTGTAGAACGCGTATTCCGAAGCCTTGCGGAGAATGGGGTCAAGGTCTTTGAGCTTGTCTTTATACTTGTTGTATTCCCCCAAAACCTTTTCCTTGGTTGTCTCCAGTACACAGTCAATGCGGCGTAAGACTGTCAGCGGCAGGATCACGTCCTGATACTTGCCGCGCTTGAAATCGTCGCGGATCAAGTCCGCGACGGTCCAGATGAAATTGGCTTTATCGGTAAAGTGGTTTGGCATGACGATTTCCGATTCCCAAATTTCGATTTGATGCGATTAAGCATACTCGAAAATCCCCTCTTCGTGCAGTACTTTTTCGTTGCAAGGAACCTCACCCCGCCGAAGGCGCGGGCGGAGGGGCAGTCGCGCTCATTGGCCTGCTCACCCGGCTGGAAGCGTCCATTCCTGGGCGGGGTGACCCTGTTGACAGGGTCATTTCACTCCACCAACCCATCCGTCTTCGCCGCCATGATGAAATCGTTCTTGTGCAGGCCGTGAATCTTGTGCGTCCACCATTGGACAGTGACACGCCCCCACTCGGTGACAATCAGCGGGTGATGGTCTTCTTTTTCGGCAATCATGGCGATCTTGTTCGTAAAGGCCACGGCTTCGATGAAGTTTTTGAGTTTGAAGACGCGCTGTAAACGCAAAATTGAATTTTGCGATACAAGTTCCCAATCGGGGACCTGCGGATGCAGTTCGGCGATCTCGGCCTCGGTCAGGGTCGGTTCGCCGCCGCGGCAGGCCACACATTTGAATTGAGCCAGTTCAGTCATTTCAGGGCCTCCACCAATAATCTTAAATCAGAAACCTTCGGCACATGCAACCGCAGGACGCGGCGCCCGCGCGCGGTCAGGGCTTCGTAATCGCCGAGCGCCTGGGCGCGTTCGAGCGTGCCGAAGGTCATGCCCTGAGTCGGGATGTCCGCGTCGGGCGAGGCGTCGGTCACGATCTGGATGAAGAGTCCATTGTCCGCGCCGCCTTTGTGCAGTTGACCGGTCGAATGCTGGAAGCGCGGCCCGAAGCCGACCGTCGTGGCGCAACCCGTTTTCCCGCGCAGGGCGAGGCGGAATTGGGTCAGCGCGGTGATTGTCTCTGCGCTGCGCGGCACATAGGCATTGACGGCAATGTAATCGCCTGCCTTCACGCGCGCCAGCAGGCCGGTCAGCGCGCCGCGCGCGTCCTTCGCTTCGACCAGGTCGCTCTCGGTCAATTGGCCGTTTTTCTGATACTCGGCAATCTTGGCCTTCGTGCGATCCTTGGCATCCTGCACGTCGGGCTGGTCGAAGGCATTGACGCCGAGAATGTGACAGGCGACCGCGGTCGCCATCTCCCAGCGATAGAATTCGGCGGCCAGCGAATAGGCATCGGGCATCGAAAACTCGAGCGCGGGGAAACCCGCCTCGCGCAGTTTCGCAACCGCTGCGTCATGCTCACCCGTTTGACGCAGATAGACGAACAGCCGATCCCCGCCATAGACGGACGCGTCGCCCAAAGGCTCCAGGTCCACGGGGACGATGCCCCTGCCGAGTTTTCCGCTCGACTCGGCGATGATCTGCTCGATCCACGAACCAAACGAAACCAGGGGCGCGTCGGCCAGGACCGTGAGTTTGTCGCGGCCTGCGAGAGCGGATTCGCCCAAGACCGCGCCCAACACGAGACCAGGATTACGGCAGGCAGGGCAGACTCGACTACGCTCCGCTCCGCTCAGCGCGAGGCATTGTTTTCGCATCCATGCCGCGCGCGATAGAAATTGATTTAATTCCACGCCCAGCAGCGCGGCAGGGACGAGGCCGAAATGGGTCAACGCCGAGTAGCGGCCGCCGACCGTTGAGTCAGCATTGAATATTTTCCTAAAGCCACGCTCGCGCGCCAGAGACTCCAGTGAGGTGCCCGCGTCGGTAATGGCGACGAAGCGCGAACCGTCGCCCTTCGACAAATCCCAGAAGTAGTTGAACATGGCAGTCACTTCCGCCGTCCCGCCCGATTTGCTGGCGACGATGTACAGCGATTCGGAGGGCGGAAAGTCCTGCGCGGCGGCGAGGACTTGGGCGGGATCGGTAGAATCGAGAGTTGATAACCTCACCCCCGCCCCCTCTCCCACAGGGAGAGGGGAGAATACTAGTGAAAGAACCTCTGGAGTGAGCGATGAGCCGCCCATGCCGAGGACGAGGAATTTCTTAATGCCCGCGGCGCGGACTTCTTCCACGAAGGAGTGGATTTCAGGCAGCGCGGC
>DAOTXP010000198.1:0-5278 GCA_034435275.1 Anaerolineales bacterium
TCAAGGCCGTGGGCGATGACGCGGATTTGAGCACGGAAACTTACATCAAGTTTCTCACCGCCATCAAATCCAGGTCCCCTTCCACACAGAGAGTTTACCGGACCGCCGTCCTGAAGTTCTACGCCTTCTGCAAGGCCGGCAACTGGGCGGAACTCAAGGAAGCCACCGAACACTACACCCGCAAACAGGGCAAGCGCATCGTCAACTTCAACCGCGAGGCCATCGAGCGGATCATCGCCTACTGCGAGTCCCTCCAGAGCGATCCGTCCGATGCGCCCGGCACTCGTTTGGCAAACCTGCGCGACCGCGCCTTCGTCCTGACCCTTGCGGATACCGGCTTGCGCCTGTCCGAGGCCTGCTCCCTCAAACGCGGCGACATAGACTGGCTGGAACAGCGCGCCATCATCCTTGGGAAAGGCGATAAACAAGCCGTGATTCGCTTCTCCAATCGCTCCATACAAGCCCTGAAAGATTATCTACGCGAAATGGCGGGTGTCGAGCCCAACACCCGCATCCCCCTGGCGGCCCAGCCCCTGTTTGCCCGTCACGACATCCGCGCCAGCAAGCGCATCCGCCCCATCAGCGCAGGCGGCATGTGGAAGGCCATCAAATCCCGCATGACGGAGGCCGGCGTGGATCATCGTCTCGTGCGCCTGCATGATTTTCGGCATTACTTTGTCACCATCACCTACCTCGCCAAAGGCAACCTGAAACTCTCGCAGGAACTGGCGCGGCATGAGAGCATCTCCACCACGAATCGTTATGCCCACTTTGGCGGCGAAGCGGACGCCGCGTACGACGAGATTTTCAATCAGGTGAAAAAGTGATTGACAGGAAATATTTCCCACCACTGAGAACACAGAGCACACGGAGAATAACGCGAGAGTCTCTGTGTTCTCAGTGCGCTCTGTGGTGAAAAAGCACTTCAGCATATAATTCAGCCTCGCATGGACCAATCCCTCGACGCCCGCAAGGCGACACAAAAGACCGCCGCGAACCTGCGCACGGTGGCGCGCACGCAGGAGGTCCGCAAACTGTCGCGCCTGTCCCTGCCTGAAATTGACAAGGTCGTGGAACTGGTGGCGCAGGTGGTCCCCGCGGGAAACGTGCCGGGCATGATCCTGAGCGGCCTGACGCGCCTGCCCGGGCGCAGGCTTCCGCCGCAGAAAGTTCAACAGGATATCAATGCCCTGTTCCAGGGCGTCGAGCAAGTCTGGGATCGCGCCATGTACGGCGCGTTCGTGGCCGGACCCGCGGCCATCATCTGGGGCTATCAGAATTTACTCCGCCTGGCAGGCAGGGATCCCGAATCCTCCTTCCCCGAAGGCACCTGGCAATTCTACGTGGACTACGCCCTGCGCGAGGACACGGCGCGTCACGCCAACGAGACGCACGGCTTCGATACGCTCCTGCGCGCCAACGAGATTCAACTCAGCGCCGCGGACCGCGCCGCGGCCTGGGTCATGGCAGCGGTCACCTGTCTGCATCAGTTCGACGCCCTGCTCGCCAACGAATGGTACGAGCGAGTCGCGACTTCGCTTCTCCTCGAGGAGACGATGGGGACACCCCGCGCGGCGCGCTTCGCGGAACTCTACGACGAATGGCAGGCACAGCGTCCCTACCGCCGCGAGGCGGACGCGGCGCAGGAAAACTATCCAACGTACCGCCGCCGCAAATTCGACGAGTTCCTGAAACAAAGCGCAAAGTCCCTGCCTGCCCCGCTCCGCGCCGCGTGGGAGAAAAAACTGCGCGCCGCCGTCGAACAGGATCTGCCCGCTTATCAAAAACAACTGTCCATTCTCGCGTATCTCGAGCCCGGGTCGTACGGCGAGACGCGCGTGCCCATCACGCGCGCCCAGGCGCACATCGGGATCATCCACAAAGGCAACTACTTCCTGCTCCCCATCTGCGAGCCCGGCACAGACAAACCGCTGGACGTCCGCACCGCCCGCGCGCAAGTGACTGCCATCCTGTCTGCAAAACCCGCCGCGCCCGCGAACCTGTCCGTGCTGGCGCGAATTCAACGCGCCGCGCTGGCGGGACTGCGCGGCAAATTGAATCCGACGCTTGCCAAAGAATTGAAGAGTCTGCGCCTGGCACCCATCCTGCTCAACACCGATGCACGCGATCGCGCCCTGCCCCTCTCCGAACTGCACCAGGCCGAGCGCGGCATCGGCGACCACGCGCTGACGATCTTCGACACCGGCGAGACCTTCGTCTTCGACCAGTCGCATATCTTCTTCGACGGCGCCTGGGGTGCGGCGCTGGCCGAGATCATGACCGGCGAGGCGCTCTCGTGGGCGCATTATCTGAGCATGCTGCCGCGGCCTGGCAAGCCCGCACCATACATTTACACGGTGTTGACTCTCCCGCTTCATCCCGCGGATCTGGCGTTGATTCAAAAGGCCCCGCGTATTCCTCCAGAAGCATCTGCCGAAACGAAAGAGGCGAATCTCAAGGCCTGCCAGTCCCTGCGAAAACTCTTCAAGCGGCGCAGTGACCTGTTAGATCTCACCATCAACGACCTGCTGGTGTTGTACCGCGCCATCCATGCGGCAACTTATCGTCCTTCCTCCGCGTTGGGTGCTGAATTGGATAAACTGGCAAAGGCGAATCCCGCGATCGCCGCGATGATTCGCAAAACGCTGGACGAGTCGAATCGCGTCAGCCCGTCCATCCTGATCCCCATGGACGCCAGCCGCAGGGTCCCGCGCGACCGCCTGTATCCGCTCAACGTCGAGGTCCCATTGGCGGAACTCGACCTGCTCGGCCTGCACGCGCGCACGCTCCAGGCGCTGGACGCGTACGAACAGGCCGCGTCGGACCGCGAAGCCCTCTACAAAAAATTCGACAACCTGCAAAAGTACTATCTGGCAACGCTGGCGGGCTTCGGCGCCATTTTGAGCAAGGCGAAAGAGATTGCCCGCCGCGGCGAGAGCGCCAGCGTCGGCGCGATCAAACTGCTGGCGCACCTGCCCCTGCCCCTCCAGCGGCTGCTGGATAAAGTTCCCGAAAAATTCGAAGTATTGAACAACATGCTCAAAGGGAGCGAAGTCTTATCGAACGTGGGCGCGGTGGCGCGCACCAGTTCCCTCACCCGCTTCATCACCGCCAAGGATGATAACCATCAAAAACAACTGGCCTGGGGCGTGATCACCGACGCTGGCGGTATAATGCACATCAACCTGCGCGACTTTCGGCCGCACGTGGCCGCCCTGCGGGAGATCGGGCGAAAAGACCTGGCGGATCTCATCGCGCAGGATTATCTGGATGCTTACGCCATCGGGCTGAACCAGTACGTGCGCGACGTCGCGCGCATCACGCGCGCCAGCCGCGAGACCCAGACTCCCTCACGAAAGCAGAAACGATTTTGAACCGCGATCCGCTCATCGGACAACAACTCGCCAACTTTCGCATCGAGCGCCTGATCGGGCGCGGCGGCATGGCCGGCGTCTATTACGGCCAGGATGTGAAACTCCAGCGTCCCGTCGCCATTAAAGTCATTGATGCACGTTACCGCAACAGCGGTCCCTTCACCCAGCGCTTTCTCAAAGAGGCGCGCCTGATGGCCAAGTGGCGGCATGAGAATATCGTCCAGATCTACTACGCCGACGACCACGAGGGATATTACTACTATGTGATGGAATATGTGGATGGGCGGGACCTGGCGACGATCCTCGCGCTCTACGCGCAGGACGGGGAACTGATGCCTCTGCCCGACGTGCTGCGCATCGGGGACGCGGTCGCCGGCGCGCTGGACTACGCTCACAGGCAGGGCGTGATTCACCGCGACGTAAAACCCGCCAACATCCTCATCGCCAACGACGGCCGCGTCCTCTTGAGCGACTTCGGTCTCGCGCTGGACACGAGCGAGCGTTCCTATGGCGAAGCCTTCGGGACCCCGCTCTACATCTCGCCCGAACAGGCGCGCCGCTCGAACGATGCCATCCCGCAATCGGATTTGTACTCGTTCGCGGTCATTCTCTTCGAAATGCTGACCGGCGTCGCGCCGTTCAACGATCCCTCCGCGGCCAGCGTCGCGCTGCAACACCTCACCCAGTCCCCGCCCGCGCCTCACACCATCAACCCCGAACTGAACGCGGAAGTCGACGCGGTCCTCCTCAAAGCCTTGGATAAGAATGCGCGCAAGCGTTACCAGAGCGGCGCGGAATTGATGGGCGCGCTCGAGAAGGCGCTGGCCGGAAAACCAGAGGCGGCAAAGATGCCCCTGCCGCCCATCCCGGCCGGGGTGCCCACCATTCGGCGCAGTTCCATTCCGCTCGATACGATGGCGCGCCGCCGGCAGGCCGGGGCCGCCGCGCCGCCCCCCGCCCGCCCGGCGAAAAAGAATAATGGCCTGCGGATTTTCTCCACCTTGATTCTGGTCGGCCTCCTGCTCTTCCTCTTTGGATGGCTGACCGGCCTGGGCCTCTTCTCGAAGGGATCTGCTCCCACCCGCCCGGTGATCGTGATCGGACCCTCCGCCACTCTCTCGGGACCCGCGTCCCTCACCCCGACCGAGGCGCTGCCTCCCACAGCGACGGCGCTTCCCGCCTCCCCCGCGCCGACAAAAACCGCGCCTCCCGCGTTGACCGCCCCCCCTCTGCTTCCTTCCGCGACGATCGCGCCGGTCCTTTCGCCAACCCTGTCCACCGCGCCGACGGTCAAATATCCAGAAGGGAATCTGTTCACCGTTTATTACAATGTCAGTAGTTTCTACCTGCTGAATCGTTCGACGGTGATACGCAGTGCCTCCGGCTTTTCTTTCGAGCGATTGAATACCAATGGCACGACCCAGAATCTCTTCGAAGGCTGGCGCTGGGAGGAGTATTTTGGCGACAGCCAGCCGGGGCGATGTCTGCGTATCGAGATCTGGGAAGCCGAGACACCTTATTTACAACCGACAGACTGCAACAATCGCTATCTGAGCACCCTCCAGCCCGCCGACTATTCCCCTCTGATCTTCTGGACGCCGAAGACCAACAGCACTCAATTCCGTGTACTGTGGATGGAGGAAGAGATTGCGCGCTGTGAGATCGCGGCAGGCGTATGCGATTTCTACGTGCCCTAGCGCCAGCCCGGAATCAAACGAGTGCATACCAGGTTTCGGCATGCACTCGTTTTTTTATTGGACGAGGGGCGTCTCACGGCAGGTCATGTATAATGGGCGGGCTTCGAGAGGCCGAATGAACCCACTCCCCCGCCCCATCCAACGCGCCCTGGATTTTTACCGCGACCGCGAATATTTTTCGCAGTTGTTCAAACTGGTCCTGCCGAT
>DAOTXP010000199.1:0-17082 GCA_034435275.1 Anaerolineales bacterium
ATGACGATGAATCCCGCCAGCGCGCCCAGGTTGCCCACCTGCGCGACCAATCGTTTCGCGAGGCGTCCCTCCAGCGCGCCCGCGACGAGGATCGCCAGCAGGACGCATCCGCCCCAGATGGAGGTGATGCGCGTGGTCTGCTGGACGGTCAGGCCGAAGGCCTCGGCGGCGAAGGGTTCGAGCAGAACGTCCTGGCCGAGGATGGCGGCGAGCAGCAGAAGCAGGTAGAAGAAAAAGATGGTGGCGGGACGGTTGGAGAGAATGGCGTCGGCCATTTGCTTGAGGGTGTAATTCTCGGAGGCCGGGGCTGCGTCCGCGGCGCGCGGCTCGAGGCCCAGGAGCGCGACCAAGCCCAGGGCCAGCGCGAACAGGCCCACGGTCCAGAAGGCGCGTTGTAACACGTCCGCGGAATACGGCCCGACCATGTGACTGATCCCGATGGCAGTGACGATGATGCCCACGATCATCATGAACCACATGGTGGCGATGGTCTTGCCGCGCGATTTTTCGTCCGAGAGTTCGGAGGCGAGGGCGAGGTACGAAACGCTGGACAGGTTGTAGCCCATACCCCACGCGCCAAAGGCCAGCGCGCTGACCAGAATCCCGAGGCCGAAATTTTCGGAGAGAAGGAAGGCCACCTGCGGCGAGACGATCAGGCCCGCCGCGCACAAGATCAGGCCGAGCACGATATACGGTGTGCGGCGCAATCCGAACAGCGGATGACGATCCGAGTAGGAACCGATGGCGACTTGGATGGGGGAAAACAAATAGGGAAGCGAGGCAAGCAGGGCGACCAGTGTGGCCGAGAGCGCCAGTTCGTGGATCATGACGCGGTTGAGCGTGCTGTTGATGGGGACGAGCGTCATAGCGACCGCGACGTGGATGAGACCGAGTTGAATGCGTTTGCGGAACATGCAGATTCCTTTGGCAGATTTTTACAATGAGGCCAATTCTATGAGACGAGAGAGTATCGTCAACCTAGATTTATGTAGATTTTACTTAATGGACATGAAAATAATCTGAAATGGTGACCCCTCTCTGATGAGCATCCTGCCCCAAATTCGCAGAAGTTGAGGGAGGGGCCTTAAATCATCAGCAGTCGGCTGCCGCCCTTGCAACCGACTGCCGACTCACGCGGGTCTCCTGTGCCCCGCGTGCCGGGGGGTAATGTTACTTCTTACTCTCTTTGATGATCTGCCGCGCGGTCTGCAACAACTCGTGCGCGGAGCGGAGAGTCCCCTCGCCGACCTCGCCGAGCATCTGCGAGAGTTCGAGCAGGCGCGGCTCGCCGTCCAGTTTTTCGACGCGGGTCAGCGTGCGTCCCTTTTCGATGAGTTTCTGCACCTGCCAGTGCTGGTCGCCGAAGACGGCCAGTTGCGGGAGGTGCGTCACGCAGAAGACCTGGTGACTGCGCGCCAGATTCCACAGCTTGTGGCCCACGACGAGTCCGACGCGCCCGCCGATGCCCTGGTCAATTTCGTCGAAGATGAGCGAGGGGATTTCATCGGCGCGCGCCATGACGTGTTTCAACGCCAGCATCAGGCGCGAGGTCTCTCCGCCCGAGGCGATCTTGGCCAGCGGCTTGAGTCCCTCGCCGGGATTGGGCGCGACCAGGAATTCCACGCGGTCGAATCCGTTCTGGTCGAAGGCGACGCGCGTCCCGTCCGCGAGGGAAACGCCGTTCGGGTCGGGCTTCGCCTGAAAGTCCACGCCGAAGCGGGCGGCGGCCATCTTCAAATCGTCCAGTTCAGTCTCGATTCCTTTGCCCATTTCCTCGGCGGCCTGCATGCGTTTGCTCGAAAGCGCGCCGCCCTGCTGGGACAGTTTCGCCAGCAGTTTCTCTTCCTCGGCTTCCAGCGCGCCGATGCGCTCGGCCGCGTTGGTGATGTTCTCCAACTGCTTGCGCGCCTCGACCGCGAAGGCATTGACCGCTTCGATACTCCCGCCGTATTTGCGCGTCAGGTTATGGATGAGATCGAGCCGTTCCTCGACTTCGTCCAATCGCTTGGGATTGAATTCGATTTCGTCGAGATAATCGCGCAGGTCGCGCGTCAGGTCGGTGAGATTTTCGAGCAGGAGATCGGCACGCTCCGCGAGGGACGCCTGGGCGGGATCCGTTTTGGCGAGCGCGGCCAGCGCCCGCGCCGCCTGCCCGACCAAATCCGAGGCGGCGGAGACTTCAGGCGTGGATTCGTCCAATATGGTCAATGCCTCCTGCGCGTGCTGGGCCAGCGACTCGGCGTTGGCGAGACGGTCGCGTTCGTGGCGCAGGGACTCGTCTTCGCCTTTCTTTTATTTCGCGGCCTCGATCTCCTCGGCCTGAAAAGTGAGCATTTCCACACGGCGGTCGGAATCGGCCTGCATCTGCCGCAGTTCGTTCAGTTCGCGGCGGACGTCGATCAGTTTGTGATAGGTCGTGCGGTAGGCTTTCAGTTCCTCGCCGATGTCGGCGAAGCGGTCGAGCAGACCGAGGTGGGCGCGCGGGTCGAGCAATGAGAGGTGCTCGGATTGACCATGAATATCCACCAGGGCCGCGCCCAGTTCCTTGAGCAGGGACACGCCCACGATGCGCCCGTTGACGCGCGCCACGGAGCGGCCCTCGCGGCGCACTTCGCGGGTCAACGTCACGTAATCGGGATCGTCCATCAGTTCTTCGCGTTTGAGGATGTCGTGCACCGCGGCGCGCGCCGCTCCCTTGAGTTTGAACACGCCCTCGACGAAGGCCTGCTCCGCGTCCGTGCGGATGAGGGTGGCCTCGGCGCGTCCGCCGATGAGCATGGTGATGGCGTCGAGGATGATGGATTTGCCCGCGCCGGTCTCGCCGGTCAGAATGACCAGGCCCGCGGCAAACTTCAGGTCGAGTTTGTCGATGATGGCGAAATTCTGGATGCGAAGTTCGGTCAGCATGAATTTACCGTGTGAAATGGATTCCCGAAATGCGTGCAAAGACGGTCGGCGCGGCGACGAAAACGAAGATGCCCTGCCAGATTAGGCCGAAGAGGTTTCCTGTGAATAGGAGCAGCGCGACCACGGGTAACGCGCCTGCCACCACACCCGCTGTACAGACATAGAACAATGCCTTCGAGCGATGCTTGCGCAGGGCAGACAGCGTGATGTTGCCAATCAGCGCGCCCGCGCCGCCCGCGATGGCGAATGAAATGAGCCACATAAAGAAGCCGACGAAGGCTGAGACCAGCGCCATGAGTCCGCTGGCGATGAGGGAGAGGATAAAAGTCACGCCAAAGCCGATCAGGTAATCGTACCATTCGGCGGTTTCGAAGGTCTTCTGTTGGGAGCGGACACATTCGCGGCAACGGTAGCCGGTTGGCGTGCGGACGGCGCATTGCGAACAGATCGGCCGCTCACAGCGGTTACAGCGCAGGCTGGTGGGGCGATTGGGATGGACGTAGCAGGTGAGGGTGTCGGTGGTTGCGGTCATGGGCTGGTTAGATGGCGTTTTGATGCATGTGGGTGGTCAGGTTGCGATAGAAATAGCCGCGGTCGCCGAAGCGGACGAACTGGGCGGCATACTCGGCGGCGCGCACATCCACGTGGTCGTTGCTGGACAGTCCGACCGGCTCCTGCCCGTCCACGCTCAGGACGGCGTTATCGTCGTGGATCAGGATGCGGACGGAGGCGCCCTCCGAGAGCACGACGGCGCGATCCACAGACAGATGCGCGGCAATCGGGACGATGAGGATGTTGCGCAATTCGGGAGGCAGGATCGGCCCCCCGGCCGCCAGCGCGTAGGCCGTGGAGCCGGTGGGAGTCGAGGCCAGAATACCGTCCGCGACGTACTTGGTCAGCAGATGTCCGTCCACGTGGACCGAGATGCGCACCGGGCGCAGGTACTGTCCGCGGCTGACAGCGGCCTCGTTGAGCGCGTACGTGACTCCCTTGGTCTCGCCAGCGCGGAAGTGTTCAACATGCAGCATCATGCGGTTCTCGATCCAGGCTTTTCCATTCAACAGTTGGTTGAGCATCTTGTGGCAGTCTTTATGTTCGACCTGGATGAGAAATCCCAGCCTTCCGAGGTTGACTCCCAAAATCGGGATGCCCGACGGCGCGCACAAATGACCGGCTCTGAGCATGGTGCCGTCCCCGCCGACGGCGATCAGCAGGTCGAATTCGCCGTTCCTGACGCGGCGGCGCAGGACTTCGTCGTAGAGCGAACCCGTGAATGTCCGCAGTCCTTTTTCCTTAAGGAAATCGGCGATGGCTTTGGCCTCGGCCAGCGCCTCAGGCATCTTTGGGTGGACGGCCACGACCGGGCGTTTTGGGATGAAGGGGTCGGGCATATAGAACAATTATACTAGTTTTACCCCCTCCTGCCTCCTCCAAATCCACGATAAATAGCTTGTTGGCAACCACTCATTGGATTGTGGATTTGGGGGAGGTGCCCGAAGGGCGGTGGGGGTCACGCCAACTTCTGATCGCACACGTGGCGGAAGCCGCAGCCGCGGCAGCGCGCGGGATCGGCGTGGGAGCAATCCACGCTGGTGCGGGTCTCGTCGCGGCGCATGTCGGCCAGCACCTCCAGTAAAGCGGATTCGAGCGCGGGGGTGAAATCCACGGCGAAGTCGCGGTTGGGATAATGGAGGATGCCATACGGCGGGCGCTTGCCGTAATTCTTCTCGACCAGCAAACAATATGCCGCGACCTGGTAGATGTGCGAATCGTACGGCGCCTCGGGCGTGCGTCCCGATTTGACCTCGATGGGAATGATCTGTCCGTTTTGCTCGATGAGATAATCGGGCTTGCCGGTGAGATGCAATCCGCGGTCATAAAGTGGTTGTTGCACCTTTGCGCCCCAGGCGCGCGTATCCGTGTAGATGACGCGTCCGCCGGGCAGGCCGGCCTCCTGGCGCTGTTTGGAGGATTGCCAGAAGAGGAGGAGGGCGAGGAGAAACAGGAGGAGGGCGAGGGAAAGCATATTGACGGTTAGCCACTGGCTGTTTATTGGTTGTTGGCTTGCTTGATGACTTTCTTGACGCGCGCCAGCGCGGGGCCAGACAAATCTTCCGTCCGTTTTTCGAGGACGGTGATGAACTCGGATTTGGTGGAGGCATTCACCGCGGGCAGGGACTTTTCGGAGTGCTGGGCCACGTCTTTTGGACGGCAGGTTTGCAGATGTTTTAATAGGACGGGGAAGATGGCCTTGTTGTACTCGCCTCTCGCAGCGGCGGTCAAGGCAAGGGCTTTGACGGCATTGTCCACCGTGATGACGGAGCCTTCGTCCATGGCTTTCTGGATCGCGGCCAAATGCTCGAAGACTCCATCTGGATTGGCACGCGCGGCCTCGGCCAGCGCAATCATCCCACCCCAAACGAGGCGATTGTTCTTGCTCTTCAGGAGTTTGATGAAATCTTCGACATACGCGGCAATGAGTGACGGGTCAATGTAACCGACCTCGTACAAGACCTTGATGCAATCGGCCTGGACGTTCTTGTCTTTGTCCCACAGGTGCTCGGCGATCTCACGGACGCCGGCCTTGTCCTTTTTCGCGGCCAAGTCGCGGGCCAGTTCCTGGTTGGGGACCTCGTCGCGGCGGTTTTGGAAATGGGCGATTCGGTTGAGGACAGTCATATGGTCTCCTTTTGCCGGGGCGGACCGGTGTGTTCGCCCATGCGAACTAGCGCAGAAGCGCGGTGGTGAGGTACGCCGTCAGCAGGACCAGCGCCGCTAGAAACAGGAGCAGGCCGAGGGTCCGATAGAGACCCGCCGCGAGGACTTTCCTTCCGTGGGCGCGGTGCAGGGCGGTCCCGCCGGTGAGTTCGGTCTTGTTTTGGGATTCCACGCCCTGCAGGCGGTACCACCAGGCGCGGCGGCAGTACAGGTAGGTGCCGATGTCGGAGGCGCGGACGGGTCGCATGAAAAAGATTGTAAACCAATTTCGCTTGAAAGTGCATTTTTTCGACTATCTGCACTATAATATTTATATATCGGCCAAATCCTGATCAAGGAGGAGCAAGATGAAAAAGTTTCTTTCGATTGCCCTGCTGTCGGTCTTTCTGGTGACGGCCTGCGGCGGAGGCGGGCAAGCCTCGGTGGCACGAATCGGCTGGGCGGGCAGTCCCGATACGCTGAACCCGGGCACGGCCGTACTATCGGAGGCGTACATCATCTTCGAACTCGTCTACGACTCGATGTATGAACTTAACCTGGATGGGTCCTTCACGCTCAGCCTGGCGGAGAGCGTGACCGTCTCGGACGACAATCTCACCTACACCTACAAGCTCCGCGACGGGATCAAGTGGCATGACGGCCAGCCGCTGACGGCGGAGGATGTGGCCTTCACGTACAACTTCTACCGCGACAACGCGGACTTCCCGTACATGAACGGCTACACCATCTACTTCGATACCATCGAAGCCACCGCCGACAACGAGGTGGTCATCACGCTGACGGAGGCCATTCCCAACATCGACGCGCAACTGGTCTTCCTGTACGTTCTTCCCAAGCACATCTGGGAGAACGAGGACCCGATCGAGTTCGAGAACCTGGCCATGATCGGGAGCGGCCCGTTCAAGATGGTGGAATACAAACAGAACGAGTTCGTGCACCTGGCGGCCAACAAGGATCATTTCAAGACGCCGCCCAGGATCGACGAGGCAATATTCCAGACCTTCGAAAGCAACGACGCGCTGGTGCAGGCCATCAAGACCGGCCAGGTGGACATGATCACGGAAATGCCCGCCACCGCGGCCGAAAGCCTGCGCGCCGAGGCGAACGTGGAAGTGGTGGTCGGCGCGCCGTTCGCCCCGACAGTGACCGACATCATTCTCAATCAGATTGCCCCGGAGAACTGCCCGACCGAGGAAGGCGGCATCTGCTCGGGTCACCCGGCGCTTCGGGACCGCACGGTCCGCCTGGCGATGGCGCATGCGACCGACAAAAAGAAGATCATTGACGTCGTTCAACTCGGCCTTGCCAGCCCGGGCATGACGTTGATCCCGGACGGTCTGGGCGTGTGGTTCAACGACAGCCTGACCGATTACGAATACGACGTGGCAAAGGCCAATCAACTGCTCGACGCCGCCGGCTATGCGGATACGGACGGCGACGGGGTGCGCGAAATGCCCGACGGTACGAACCCGCTGAACTTCCGCCTGAACTGGCCGAGCGACAGCATTGACGCGCCGCGCACGGCGGAATTGTTGAGTGAGATGTGGGGAGAAATCGGCATCTCCCTCGAATTGCAGGCCGTGGACCCGGATGCTCTGACGGCGCAATGCTGTCCGGCCTTCGATTTCGACATCATGATCTGGGGCTGGGGCTCCGACCCGGACCCGAACCTGCTCCTGGGCGTCATGACGACCGACCAGATTCCCACCGGCTCGAGCGAGACCGGCTACTCGAACCCGGAGTTCGACGCTCTGTTCGCCCAGCAGGCCACCGAGCTCGACAAGAATAAGCGCATCGAACTGGTGTGGCAGATGCAGGAGATCGTCCACAACGACGTGGTGTACATCATCCCGTACTACGATCCGAACATCCAGGCCTATCGCACCGACCGCTTCACCGGCTGGATCACCGACCAGCCCAAAGTGGAACTTGCGGACACGACCTCTCTTGTGGTCATCGAGCCTGTCAAATAGGCGCGGGTGATTCTTGCAGGGCGGTGGAAGGGGTTTCCACCGCCCTGTGCCGTTTTCATAAAGGAGCGAAAAGTGAAACGCTTTCGCTTTCTGGCAGGGAAATTTGGATGGGCCGCGTTCACCATCCTCTTCGTACTGATCCTGAACTTCTTTTTGTTCCGCGTCCTGCCCGGCGACCCGGCGCGGGCGGGCGTGCACGATCCGCGTCTCAAGAAGGAAGCCATCGAAGCCATCCGCGTGCGCTTCGGGCTGGACAAGCCGGTAATCAACTGCTTCGAGTCCTTGAATCCGCTCAAACTGGGATCGTGCGGCGTCAATCCGCTGGAGACCCAGTTCTTCATTTACGTCGGCAACCTGCTCAAGGGCGAGATGGGAATCAGTTACCATACGAACCGTCCCGTTGCAGAAATTCTGGTGGAACGGCTGTGGAACACCATCCTTTTGATCGGCGCGGGGCAAATCCTTTCGGTCATCATCGGCGTGCTGTTCGGTCTGTTCGCGGCGTGGAGGGCGCGCACCTCCATTGACTACGGCGCGCTGATCATCAGCCTGGTGGCGTGGAGCCTGCCGACCTTCTGGCTGGGGATCATCCTGCTCTTCTGGGGTTCCAATTACGGCCTGCCGATCGGAGGCAAGGCCACGCCCGGCATGAGCAGCGATCCATTGCTCGAACAATGGGGCGATATTGCACTCCACATGTTCCTGCCCACCCTGACCTATACCATCGTTTACATGGGCGAGTACATGCTCATCATGCGTTCCAGCCTGCTGGATGTCCTCTCGGAAGATTACATCCTGACCGCCAAGGCCAAGGGCTTGAGCACCTTCCAGATTCTGAAAGATCACGCCCTCAAAAATGCGATGCTCCCACTGGTGACCGTGATCGCCATCAACCTGGGCTTTACGGTTGCAGGAGCGCTTCAGATCGAGAGCGTGTTTTCGTGGCCGGGGCTGGGCCTTGCAATCTACGAGGCCGTCAATCGGCGGGACTTCCCTGTTTTGCAGGGAGCATTCCTGCTCATTGCCGTCAGTGTGATCATCGCGAACCTGCTGGCCGACATGGCCTATTCCTACCTCGATCCGCGCGTGCAGACGGAGTAGTCTCATGGCTGTCCAAACCGCTGAACTAAAACCGTCTGTCCCCTCTTCGCCATTGCTGGATTTCTGGAAAGTATTCCGCCAGAATCGCATGGCGCTGGTTGGCCTGGGGATGCTGGTCGTCATCGTCCTCATCGCCATCTTTGCGCCAGTGCTTGCGACCTACGACCCGACCGTATCCGCGGATGTGACCAGCGCGGACGTTTACAACCCGCCGGGCCCACGGCATTGGTTTGGCACGGACGATGCGGGCAAGGATGTATTCTCCAGTTTCATCTACGGCGCGCGCGTTTCGTTGATCGTGGGATTCTTCGCGGCCTTCATCTCGGTGGTCATTGGGGGGGTGATCGGCATCGTGGCGGGATTCTACGGCGGGCGCATCGAAAACATCCTCATGCGTTTCACCGACATCATGCTCGTGATCCCCGACCTGCCGCTGATGGTCGTGATCGTTGCGCTGACGAAACCCAATCTGCTCAATATCATCTTCGTCATCGGCCTGCTCGGCTGGACGACCACCGCGCGCATCGTCCGTTCGCAGACACTGGCGGTGAAGTCGCGCAAATTCGTGCTGCGGGCGCGCGCCATCGGCGCGGGCAACGCCCACATCATCCGCCATCACATCCTGCCGCTGGTCATGCCGCTTTTGGTGGTGAATGCCATTCTGGTCATTTCGCTTGCCATCCTCAACGAAAGCACGCTCAGCTTCATCGGTCTCGGCGATCCCACGGCCATCTCGTGGGGCCAAATGCTGAACTACGCCTTTAACCGCAGTGCAATGTCTGTCGGCGCGTGGTGGGCCTTGGTCGCGCCGGGATTTGGGATCGTCTGGGTCGTTCTTGCGCTGACTCTCTTCGGTCACGGGCTGGAACAGGTGTTGAACCCAAGGCTGGAGTCCCATCATTTGATGAAGCCCCGCGCCGTAATCCGCCACGAGGCGACGGGGAAGCCGCTTCATAGCGGACCCCGGCAGCGGGTCCCGGACGAAGCGCCGATTCTCGTCGAGGTGAATAACCTGTCCATCTCCTATATCAACGAGGGCGGGCCCCCGGCGCGGGCCGTCGAGAACGTCTCGTTCACCCTGCGTGAGGGCGAGCTGATGGGGCTGGTGGGCGAGTCGGGTTGCGGCAAGACCACGCTCATGCTCGGCCTGCTGAGACTCCTGCCCGCGGCGGGACAGATCGTGGGCGGCGAGGTCTGGTTCGGCGACAAGGAACTGACCGCGCTGACCGAAGCCGAAATGGAGGATGTGCGTTGGAAGGGAATCTCGATCATCTTCCAGGGGGCGATGAACGCGCTCAACCCGGTGCGGACGGTGGGCGACCAGATCGCGGAGGCGATTGTCAAGCACAATCCGCTGATGAAGGGCGACGTGCTGGCGGCGCGCGTTTCGGAGCTGCTCGACCTGGTGGGAATTTCGCCTCAGCATAAAATCCATTTTCCGCATCAGTATTCGGGCGGGATGCGCCAGCGCGCCATGATCGCCATGGCGCTGGCCTGCAATCCGCAGGTGGTGATCGCGGACGAGCCGACCACCGCGCTGGACGTGATGATTCAGGCCCAGGTGCTCGAACTGCTCGACAATCTGAGGAAGAAACTCGGCCTTTCCATTATTTTTGTGACTCACGATTTGGGCGTGGTGGCCGAGATGTGCGATTCGGTGCTGGTGATGTACGGCGGCGTGACGGCCGAGTATTCGGATGTGGATACAGTCTATAACGTTGCGAAACATCCTTACACCCAGGAACTGTTGAAGGCTTTTCCCGATTTGACGCATCCCGAAAAGCGGCTGGCTTCGATCCCCGGCTATCCGCCGCGCCTGGACGACCTGCCCGCAGGCTGTCGCTTCGCGCCGCGCTGTCCCGCCGCTTTCGAGCGTTGCCGTGCCGAAGCGCCCGCCATCCATCAACTGGGCGAGAAGCATTTTGTCAGTTGTCATTTGGTGGAAGAAAATTCATTAACCACGAAGGGCGCGAGGTAACACAAAGGAAAACGAAAGCCCCCTTCGTGCTCTGTTGTGTCCTTTGTGTTTAAAAAGGTGTCTTATGCAGGATTACTTCCTCGAAGTGCAGGGATTGAAAAAATATTTCCTGGCCGGGCGGCCAAGCATCTTCAGCCGCGCCACGGAGCGCATCCACGCTGTGGACGGGGTGGATCTGCAACTCAAGCGCGGCGAGGTGGTGGCCATGGTGGGTGAGAGCGGATGCGGCAAGTCCACGCTGGCGCTCACCCTGATGGGACTCGAAGAGCCGACCGAAGGCAGGATTGTCTTTGAGGCGAAGGAGATCACCCACGCCAGCGAGCAGGACCGTAAACTTCTGCGGCAGAGAATCCAGATGGTCTTCCAGGACCCGTACGAGTCGCTGAACCCGACCCAGACCATCGAGGAGATCGTGGCCGAGCCGCTGGATGTGCACGGACTGACGCACGGCAAGTCCGAGCGCGAGGCGCGCGTGGTCAGGGCGCTGGAGGACGCCGGATTGAAACCCGCTTCCACTTACATGCCGCGCTTCCCGCATCAACTTTCGGGCGGACAGCGCCAGCGCGTGGTCATCGCGGGCGCGCTCGTGCTGGAGCCGCATCTGCTGATCGCGGACGAGCCGGTCTCGATGCTGGATGTCTCCATCCGCGCCGAGATTTTGAACCTGCTGGCCGACCTGCGCCGCACGCGCCAGATCTCCATCATCCTCATCACGCACGACCTCGGCACGGTGGGCTACTTTGCGGACCGCATCGCGGTCATGTATCTCGGCCGCATCGTGGAGATCGGCCCGACGAACGAAGTGCTGACGAATCCACAGCATCCGTACACGAAGGCGCTGCTCTCGGTGGTGCCCGTGCCGAACCCGCGCCTGCGCCGCCAGAGATTGATTTTGCAGGGCGAGACGCCCAACCCGATCCATCTGCCCAGCGGATGCCGCTTCCATCCGCGCTGTCCCATCGCGGTGGAGCAGTGCAGGGCCGAAGACCCCGCGTATGTGACGGTCAGGCAGTCTCACCAGACGGCGTGCTGGGAGGCGGGGAAGTGAAGGTTGACAGGAGTGCATAATATTCATGAGCGTTAATCCTTCACCGTCCAACGTCCTAATTGAATTAGGCGATTAGATGGAACGAGCCGTCTATAAGCCGTTATACGGCCATTGGCCGTCTAAACACTAGTTAGCCACCACCTTCCATATCAAAGTTAAGAGCAAAGACAAATGACTTCATTCCACAAATTAATTTCAGGTTGGCGAAATTGCAATTTAGAATCGAAGCCATATTTGTTCCCCGATGATGTGCCACACATGACCAGCGGTAAGTTCAAAACTTTTCAATCATTCAATGAATATGTTTCAAGTAAAGAGTTTGGGTTATCTCCCGAAACAAAGTTACACACTGGATTATTACCAATTCCTTATGTTGGAAATCTTGAAAAAGCATCAATTTTTGTTCTCATGCTAAATCCTGGGCTTTCAGCAGGTGATTATTTTGCAGAACAGCAACCAGAGTTTAGAAATGCTCAAATTAAAAATTTGCGACAGGAAAATGGAAGCGTTGAATATCCGTTTGTTTTTCTAAACCCACAATTTGCTTGGCATCCTGGCTTTGGTTATTGGCACAAGAAATTTGGCGCAGTTATCGAGAAGTTAGCGCATCAATCAGGAATAACTTATCAAGAAGCAATGAGCATTTTGTCTAAAAATTTGGCATGTTTGGAGTTACTTCCTTATCATTCAAAGTCTTTTGGTTCTGGCTCATTGCTCAAAGTATTACCTTCAGTTAAGGTCATGCAAAATTTTGTTCATGAAGTCTTGATTCCAAAAGCAAAAGACGGTAAAGTTATCATCATTGCTACTCGTGGTGTTAAAAATTGGCAATTGCCCAAGCATAAAAACATTATTACTTATGAAGGTGGCGAAACCCGTTCGGCTCATTTATCACCTTCAAGCCGTGGCGGTATGGCTATTGCAAATCATTTGAGTCTTTTTAAACAAAAAGGTGGCTAACAAAGCGTGCACCTGACGCTGGGGATTCTGCGCAAATCTCAAGCAGTTTTCTACGCCTTAGCATTTTTCCAGTTGGACGGCTTCGCCGTCCCCGCCCCAGCGCAGGTAACGCAAACCGTTGGCACGCCCCTTGCACAATGAAAAAAGGCTGTCGCCAACAGCAATCTTTTTATAAGAAAAGGAGATAAAAAATGAAATCAAAAATCGGTAAGTGGAATATAGGCGTGGGGTTGTGGGTCATGGCAGCGTTCATGATTTACGGCTTCATACTCATCTATCTGCGCGACTTTGCTCCAGGCAAGGAAGCATGGATAGAATCGTACAATACGGGCGCACATTTTGAAGCGCGGCTTGCACATGTTCACGGCAACCTGTTTTCCCTGCTCAACATCGTTTTCGGTTTCCTGCTGATGAAACTTCAGTTGAAGGATAACCTCGCAAAGTGGGCTTCGTGGCTTGCGCTGGCGGGTCTGCTCATGCCGCTCGGCATTTTGGGCGAAGTGTATCTTGGCTTGCCCTATTATTTTGTGCTAGTTGGCGGGCTTTCAATCTTCCTCGCCACCGTGTTGCTGGGCGTGGCTGTTGTTCAAATGAAAAATGAGACCACAGGATAATCAAAATCTATCCAGTGCTACGAGATTTATCCTGCGAGAAGTGAGATAAATAAATCTCGTGGCACTAGAAGGAAAGAACCATGAGTGTAATCCTGAGCAAACTCCCCGCGCTTCTTGCCTTTCTCGTCGGCGTGATGTCCATCGCCGCGGGCGGAATGGTCATGCGTGGATGGAAACCTGGCTACTCCATTCTTTCGTGGCTTCCCGTTTATAACTTTGTGATGGGCATCCTGACTCTCATACCCGCTTATCTGCTCTGGGTCAATCACCGTTACGCGCTGATAGCCTCTATAGTGACATTCGGCATCCACGCGATTGTGCTGGTGCTAATCCTCATCGCCTTTCGCAACACGGTTGCATTTCAAAGCGTAGGCGCGATGGGCTTCCGCGTTGTTACCTGGATTGTCATCCTAGTACTGATATGGTTTCGACGTTAAAAACTTATAGTTTTTACAATTCAACACAGCGTATTCGCCAGGCTACGCCGTGATTAAAAGTAATATAACTTTCATAAGCGAAAAGCGTGCCAACAAAGCGTGCAGCGGACGGTGGGGACTGCCGCCTTCGGCGGCGTGCGGCATTTTCAGGCTTTTTCTACGCCCAAGCGGAATCCTGCTTTCGGAGTTTTATCCACGCCCGCCCACCAGCGGCTAACGCAAACCGTTCGGCGGCAAACCCAGTCATAACCTTATTTACCGAACAATTATTTGGGAGATGTTTCATGACAATTGATGTTTCTACACTTTGGGATTTCAACAAACCCGAGTTAAGCGAAGAACGCTTTCGCTCTGCGCTTTCCAATGCATCTGCCGATGACGCCTTAGTGCTGCAAACACAAATTGCCAGAACATACGGAATCCGTCGCAACTTCTCCAAAGCCCAGCAAATCCTTTCCGACATTGAGCCACAAATTCAGAACGCCGGCATTGAAACGAAGGTTCGATACTATCTTGAGTTAGGGCGAACTTACTCCTCTGCCACCCATCCTCCAGAGTCACAGACGACCGAAGTTAAAGAACTGGCTCGTTCCGCTTACTTGCGTGCTTACGAGCTCGCACAAAACGGAAAACTTGACAGCCTGGCTATCGACGCTCTACATATGATGACCTTCGTAGACACAGCACCCGAGGAACAGGTCGAGTGGAATCGTAAGGCTATGGCACTCATGCAATCCTCTTCACAGCAGGACGCGAAGAAGTGGGAAGGTTCTCTCCACAACAATACTGGATATGCACTTCATCTTCTTGGGCACTACGAAGACGCACTCTCGGAATTCAAACTCGCACTCGCCGCGCATGAGCGGGGCGGAAATCCGCAGTCAATCCGAATTGCACATTGGATGATCGCTTGGACATTGCGCTCGCTGGGTCAACTGACCGAAGCCATTGAGATTCAATTACGCCTCGAAAGGGAATGTGACGAAGCAGGAGAGCCTGACCCCTACGTCTTTGAAGAACTTGAACTTCTCTATAAGGCGCTTAATAACAATGAGAAAGCCGAGTTCTATGCGGCTCGCCGAAAGGCGACAGTATAACCTCAATGAAAAGACGGCTAACATAGGGTGGGTGCAGCGGGCCCTTCGACACTCCCTTCGGTTGCAGGGCAGGCTGGCGGGACTGCCGCTTGGCGGCGTGCGGCATTTTCGAGCAGTTTTCAACGCCTCGGCGGGATACCGTTGCGGCGACGAGTTCACACCCCTCCAGCCTCCGGTTCGCCTCCCGCGGGCCGATTATTAGAGTTTTCCAATCGAGAAAAATTGCAATTTCCCCCGCCAGCGGTGGGGGTGGATGGAGGGCTGGCCACCACCAATGGCGGGGGCAAAAAGACCCATTTTAGAAACTCCATTCTAAATCTGCTTGCCAGTTTTCTTAAAGGAAAGTATCCTTAAGCCGTTCGCCCCCCCTTACAAGTCAACCCAGGAGGTACGCATGCGCGTCCCGATTGCCGAGAAATACGAACGCAACGGCTGGCCGTCCGTTGACCGTCCCGATTTGACGCCGCCT
Organism: Anaerolineales bacterium; assembly: GCA_034435275.1. Lineage (GTDB taxonomy): Bacteria > Chloroflexota > Anaerolineae > Anaerolineales > Villigracilaceae > JBFMCC01. The sequence continues at coordinate 15,303 of DAOTXP010000199.1, forward strand.
GCGGGCTGGAGCCTGTCGCTGATCATGTCGTTGAGCCATCTTTACCAGCACAAACTCTCGCCCGATGGAAAACGAATTGCATTCATTTGGAACCGCGAGGAACTGGCGGATATTTATGTCATGCCGGCCGAAGGCGGCTGGCCCGCGCGCCTGACCACCAGCCGCGTCAGCACGCCCTACTGGTGGGACCGCGCCCCGCAATGGTCGCCGGACGGCAAGTGGCTGGCCTTCCGCATGAACGAGAACGTCCACATCGTGGCCGCGGACGGCGGGATTCCCTTCAAACTGCCGCTCCCGGTCACCGGCAGCGGCTCACCGGTCTGGCTCCCGGACAGCAAGCGGATGGTCGTCACCCTCGAGCCTGACCAGTCCCCGCGGCTGTATCTCACCGACCGCAACGGCTCCTTCCTGCGGATGTTGACCCGCGACGCAGGCGAGGACTCCGATCCGCGCCCCTCGCCGGACGGCAAATTCGTGGCCTATGTCCATTGGCCGGAGGACGACCGCAACTGCCGCGAGATCCGCGTGGTGGAACTGCGCACCGGACAAAATCGCACCATGATCAGCACGCCCAAGACCAAGGACTGGTCCCCGCGCTGGTCGCCCGATGGTCAATGGATCGCGTTCCTCTCCCAGCGCACGGAATACAACAACGTCTGGCTCGTCCACCCGGATGGCACAGGACTGCATCAGCTCACGCGCCTCAGCCAGGACGTGGACGATATCGCATGGTCGCCGGATGGCAAGCAGCTGGCCTGTACTGTCAACCGACGCGGCCGTCTCGACCTGGCGCTGGTCGACGCGGAGAGCGGCGAAGTAACCGACCTCAAGGTGGGACGCGGCGTCTACGCGCGCCCGCAATGGGGTCCCGATGGATCGTTCCTCACGGTCGAGTACGAGGACCCGGTCACGCCGCCCGATTTTTATCGCATCGAAGTGCCGGGCGGGGAGTCCACACAATTGACCTTCTCCAATCCGCCCGCGCTGGCGCGCAACAAACTGGTCATGCCCGAGGAGGTCATCTACAAGAGTTACGACGGCCTCGAGATCGCGGGCCTGCTGTATAAACCGCTCAAGTCCAACGGCGCGGGACTCGTTCATCCGCACGGCGGGCCGACCGAGCAGTTTGGTTATACCTGGGAAATTTTGGTTCAATACCTGGTCGCGAAGGGCTACACGATTCTGTGCCCGAACTATCGCGGCAGTACCGGCTACGGGCTCGCCTTCGAGCACGCCAACTACAACAACTGGGGCATCGGCGATGTGCAGGATTGCATCCACGCCGCGAAATATTTATCCTCCCTGCCCGGCATCAACGCCGGCATGCTGGGCATCTTCGGCGCGAGTTACGGCGGCTATCTCACCGTGGCCTGCCTCGCCCGCGACCTGGATTACTGGTTCGCCTGCGGCGTGAGCAAGTACGGCGACGCGTCGCTCGTCAGTTCGTGGGCGCAATGCGACCGCGATACGCGCCTCTACACCGAAATGCAGATCGGCCATCCCTCTGCCAACTGGGACGTGTTCATTGATGGCTCGGCCATCAACCAGGTCGAGAACATTCGCAGTCCGCTCCTGCTCCTGCACGGCCTCGACGATGAAGTGGTCGCGCCGCAATCCTCGGAGGAACTGGCCGAGGCCCTGCGCCGCCACAACAAGACCTTCGAATACAAGACCTACGCCGGCGAGCCGCACGGCTTCCAGAAGAACGCCAACATCCTCGATGCCTACAAGCGCATCGAACGCTTCCTCGACTGGTACCTGCTCCCGCCGCCCATCCCGC
>DAOTXP010000200.1:0-10870 GCA_034435275.1 Anaerolineales bacterium
CCAGCAGGCCGTCGAGCCGTTCCCGCAGTTGTTTCTCTTGAACGGTCTGAATCTTTTTCAGGATGGACTCATCCCCGGGCGCGATCTCCAAAGCGGCGTTCAACGCCTCGATTGCCTTGTCCCAGTTTCGCGCGGCCGCTTCCTTCTCAGACCTCGCGAGCAACGCGGCCAATACTTTGGCTTTTTTCTCCGCCCGAACTTTTTCCACGCGCTCGATCAGGGCAGGGTCTTCGGGCGTGAACTTGAGCGCCTCCGCGAACGCGGACAGGGCCTCCTCGTCCCTGCCATCCACCAGTGCCTTCTCGGCGCGCTGACGGCTCAACTCCGCCATGCGTCCACGCGCCTCGGTGTGTTCGGCGTTGATGGCCAGCACGCGCTGATAGGACAGCGCTGCGTCTTTGGCGCGGCCCTTCGTCATGGCCGCGTCGCCCAGGGCCAGGTGCGCCTCGCAAAGTCCCGCGCGAGCCGCCACGTCTTCGTCGTCAATGATCAGGGCTTTTTCGAATTCGACAATGGCCTTGTCGTAGGCTTTCTGATCCATGTAGACCAGCGCGATGTTGACCTGCGCCTGCACGTTGTCTTTCGAGACGGCCAGCGCCTCCTGAAAACTTTCGATGGCTTTTTCGTATTGGCCTGAGTCCTTGAACTCGAGCCCGATCTCGATGTAGCGATTTGCGATGGGATTGACTTCGGTCAATTCCTCGCGCGCCTGTTCGATGGGACGGTTCTTTTGCAGCCAGAGTTTCAGCAGGTGGATGACGAAGCGATTGTCGGGGGTGAGCACATCCTTTTCTCGAAGGTGGAGCAGGCCCGAGGTCAGATCGGATTCGACGAAGCGGACGCGGCTCTTGCGCAGGTAATCGGCCACGGCGCGGGTATCGGGCTTGTCCAGTTGCGCCAGCGCCGCGAGACTCCACTTTTCGATATCCGTAGCCTCATCCCAGATGAATTTCAAGTTGACGGTGCCGCGCTCGACCACGTCATCCAGAATCGCTTCCACATCCGCTTTGGCGATCTTGCGCTGTTCGGTGCGCTGGCAGCGGGCGAAGAGTTCGTGACAGGTGAGTTGCGTGAAATACGGATGCCCCGAAGCGATGCCGTAGATACGGTCTACCGCGCCGCGCTCATATTCGAGCACGCCCTCCACGGGACGCGTGACCAGGTTGTGCGTTTGTTCTTCGGAAAGAAAACTGATTTTCTTATAAAGTGCGGTTTTGAAGAATTCGGTGTAAGCCGCCTGCATGTTTTCGAGTTTGCGGCCCGAGGAGCCGATGGAGAAGATGAAGTTCAACCCCGCGCTTCCCATCAGCCGCCGCAGATAATCCGTCAGCGGGCGCGCCAGTTCCTCTCTGACCTCGCTCTCTTCGAGGTTGTCGAACTCGTCAAAGGTGAGTAGAAGGGTGTCGTTTCCGAGGGCAGGCTTGAGGTCCGGGAGGAAGCGGTTCTCGAAATACTCGAGGTCGGCGGTAAAGGCTTCCTTGTCTGGCAGGGGCGCCTCGATATTCCGTTCCTGCTTGAGCACGCGCACGATCTCGCGCGCCAGCCACCACAGGAAGCGGTCGAGCGTGGTGTGCGTGCGGCCCTGTAAATCGAAGAAGACGGGGATGTAGCGTTTGAGCAGGCGGTTGCCCAACTGCTTGAGCACCGAGGTTTTCCCCACCCGCCGCTGTCCATGGACAACGAGGATATGGTCGGCGTACTGGCCGGACAGGCTGTTCTGGATCCAGGCAAATACATCCTCCCGCCCGAAGAACATGCGTTGTTCGGTGACTGGCGCTCCCGCGATGTATGGATTGACGATTTCGGCCATAGGGACCTCTCGTAAGTCCGGTGTGCCTGCGAAATAATCTTAAGGTTTTAGTCCGGCGATGTCAACTGTATTTTGTCATTCGTTTATGGCCGAATCTTTGCGGACTTCGCGCCTTCGCGGTGAGAATTCCCCTTCGGTCACCACGCGCAATCGGGACAGGTGCTGATCCCCGCCGATTTCCCGACGCGTTTATACATGGTCACGTCGGTGAACGGCTCGCCGAGAATGCCGTCGTGGATAGCCCACGAGCGCAGGCGGATGCTGTTGGCCGCGGCGCGCTGGCGGAATGGGTTGGAGCTGTCCAGCCCGGCCAGCAGGTCGCCGCCCTCCGAAAATCCCGCCTGGATGCGTTCCATGAACTTGCGTCCCACCTGATAGGCAAAGCCGTAACGTTCGAAAATGATGGCGTTGTGATAATACAGCGGCTCGACGAAATATATCTCTTGGCCGAGACTGCTGACGAAGCGCTCGAATGTGACTGTGGCGGCGGGGAGCAGACGAAGCCCGCGTCGCACTTGACCGGGCGCGAGTCCCGCTTCGAGGGCCGCCTGTTCCGCTGACAGGTTACGGCGCAGCGTGCCGAATTTGGTGGTCTGGCCGTCGGGCATTTTGTCCACGTCGAAGCGCGGCGAGTCGGGGTCGTTCAGGATGTAGAGCAAAATGTGGACCTGGCCGTTTAGCGTATCGGTCAGATGACCATACAGAATCGGGTCAGGAAAGTCGGGCTCGTGGAACAGGGACATTTCCACGTCGCTGGCGCCCGCCGCGAATTTGAATCGCAAATGGGACTGGATGCGTTTGGAGTCCAGGTCGGGCAGGTGGAAGCGTTCGAGCAGTTCGCGCGGGATCACCTGGCTGTAGATGCGCCGTTTTTCCGCTTCGGGCAGGCGGTTGATTCCGCCGATGGTGGAAGGTTGCATGGGATTTATGATTTAAGATTTAGGATTTCGGATTGGCTGTTGCATTTATTTTCTTCATCGCGCTGAGCGGAGGGTTGTATCGCAACCCGAAGACGAAGCGCGGCGACTCAGATTATCGTACGCGCGCCTCGCGCTGGGCTTCGCGGGCGGCGTCGCGTTTGGCGATTTCGTGGCGCTTGTCGTGCAGTTTCTTGCCGCGGGCAAGCGCGATCTCGATCTTGGCGCGGCCTTCCTTCAGGTAGATGCGCGTGGGAATGACCGTCATGCCCTTCTGGCGAACCGTGTCCCACAGTTCGCGGATCTCCTTTTTGTGGAGCAGGAGGCGGCGCGGGCGCACGGGGTCGTGGTTGTTGCGGCTGGCCTGCTCGTAGGGCGCGATGTGCGCGTCCATCAGCCAAGCCTCGTGCATGTCCACGCGGATGTAGGCCTCCGCCAGGCTGACCTGCCCCGCGCGGATGGACTTGATCTCCGTTCCCTGCAAAGCCATGCCCGCCTCGAATTTTTCCAGCAGGAAATACTCGAAGTTGGCCTTGCGGTTGGTGGCAACGACTTTGATACCTTCGGTCATAAGGATTCATTCTAACATACTCGCATTGATCATCCCCACTTCCATATCGCCCATCCTGACAGCAGGCGCAGGACTCCAAACAGAACCAACGCCGCGCTCAGTCCGATCTGGCTGGCGAGGGCGGGGCCTGCCAGTGAGCCGATCAGCACGGCCGCGTTCAGCATCACGTTGTACCATGCGAGGTGAGAAGGCCTGTCGTCTGCGGGAGTTTTTTCGAGCAGGTAGTTGGCGTACGCGCCTCCGACCAACGCCCAGGCGAATCCGCCCAGCGCGGAGATGGTGTAATAGTGCCAGACGTGGCTGGAAAGGGCGAGTAACCCGGGATAGAAAGCCATGGTGAGCGCGCCCGCGGTGGTCACGTTTTTGTGGCCGAGACGGCGGACGACGCGGTTGAGTTGCGTCGAACCGAGGAACACCGTCAGATAGAAGAGCGCCATGCCGATGCCGATCTCGTCGTCGGTGAGGTGGAGTCCGCGCACGAAGTAGATCGAGAAGAGCGGCAGGGGCAGGTATTGAGTCAAATGGAATCCGAGCAGGACGAGCAAAGGACGGCGGAAGGCTGTCTTCCAGATGTCGAGGCGGACGGTGGCGCGCCAGTCCCGGGACCCGCTGGCAGGTCGGGGACGAGGCGGGGGTGATTCCGCTTGCAGGGGTTTGACGAAGTAGAGGTGAAAACTGCTCATCGCCGCGCCGAAGAATCCGACCCCAAAAATGATCTGATAATTCATTGGAAACGGAAAATGTTCCAGCAGGTAGCCGCTGACCAAAGATGTCAGCACGAAGGCGATGGAGAGCACCGCGTTGCGGCGGCCTGCCACGTGGGCGCGCCAGTCTTCGGGGACGGCGGCCGCGAACAGTGCGTTGAATCCGACCGATAACGCGGTCAGCGGGATGCCCATGTAGAGCGTGATGAGGATCAGCGCCCAGACCTGCTCCTGTTCGCTGAACAGCCAGGGGAGGGGAATCCACATGGCGTAGCCGAGGCGATAGAAGACCGAGGTCCAAAAAACGGCGCGGCCGATGTGCAGGCGTTCGAGCCAGCGGCCCGCGGGGATGGCAAACAGCAGGTTGACGACGCCCGAGACCGCGGCCAGGAGCCCGATCTGGAAACCCGTCGCGCCGAGGCGCGCGGCGTAGATATTGAGGAAGTTGACCGCCGATCCGCTTAATACGCCGAACCAGCCGATGTCGAGATAGAGATGGATGAAGTTGGCGCGGTATTCGGGCGGGGCGGAGGATTGGAAGAAGTTGCGAATGGGAGGCACGGGACGGTATTATAAGCGATTGCGGATTGTGGGTTTTTGATTTACGATTTGAGGCAATCCATGTTTGGCCTTCGCCGCTCCTTTCAACTTGATCCCTCCGTGACGTATCTCAACCACGGCTCGTTCGGCGCGACGCCGAGGCCCGTCTTCCGTGAATACCAGCGCTGGCAGCGCGAACTGGAACGCCAACCCGTGGAATTTCTCGGCCGCCGCCACAACGACCTGATGCGGTCGGCGCGCTCCGTGCTGGCCGTTTATCTGGGCACACGCGCCGAGAACCTGGTCTTCACCCAGAATGTGACCATCGCCCTGAACGTCGTAGCGCGTTCGCTCGAATTGGGCCGCGGCGACGAGGTACTCGGCACCGACCACGAATATGGCGCGCTCGACCGCACCTGGCGTTTTCTTGCAAAGGAACGCGGCTTCACTTACATCAACCAGCCCGTTCCCGTTCCCCTGACCAGTGAAAGGCAATTCGTCGAAGCCTTTTGGCGCGGGGTTACGCCGCGCACGCGCGTCATCTTCCTCAGTCACATCACTTCACCGACCGCCATTATTTTCCCCATCCAGAAGATCGTTGAACGTGCCCGCGCCGCAGGCATCCTCACACTCGTTGACGGCGCGCACGCGCCCGGTCAGATTTCGCTGGCGCTCGATCCGCTCGGCGCGGATTTCTACGGCGGCAACCTGCACAAGTGGCTGTGTGCGCCGAAGGGCGCGGGCTTCCTCTATGCCCGTCCCGAGTCCCAGAATCTGCTCAAGCCGCTGGTCGTTTCGTGGGGCTACGAGTCCGAGTCGCCGAGCGGCTCACAATTCGTTGACCATCACGAATGGTGGGGCACGCGCGACGTGGCCGCGTTTCTGTCCGTGCCTGCCGCGATCGAGTTTCAGGAAAAGCACGATTGGAATAGAGTCCGCGCCGCCTGCCATGAATTAGCGAAAGAAGCGCAGAGCCGCATCTGCGAATGGACTGGCCTCCCGCCTCTTCACGCGGACGCCGACGGCTGGTTTGGGCAAATGGTCAGCGTGCCTCTGCCAGTGGATGCTGACCTCGCCGCGCTCAAAGTGCGTCTCTACGATGGATATCGAATTGAAGTCCCGCTCATCGAATGGAATGGACGCAAGTTGGTGCGCGTGTCGATTCAGGGATACAACACGAGGCGGGAGGTAAACGCCCTTGTCTCAGCGATTCAGAAGGAGTTCGCCGCGCGGGTATAATAACTTGTGGCCGTGCAGTCTGGTTTGCGGCAGACATCAATTTCTATGGACATCTCACTTGCATTAGGCGGCGGCGGGGCGAAAGGCAATGCCCACATCGGCGTCCTGCGCCGGTTGGAACAGGAAGGCTTCCGCGTCCGCGCGGTGGCGGGGACCAGTTTCGGGGGGCTGGTCGCGGTTTTCTACGCGGCAGGCTTCGGTCCGGACGAGATCGAGGCGCGCTTCAACAAAGTGGATCAGTCGCGGCTGTTCGGCCGCGCGCCGGGCGAAGGGCCGTCTCTGCTCGGGCTGGCGGGTGTCGCGAAATTCCTCGACGAGTCACTGGGCGGCAAAACATTCGACGATCTACAAATTCCCTGCGCGGTCACTGCGGTGGATTTGAAGTCCGCCCGTGAAGTGGTTTTGTCCCAAGGCCTTTTGCGCGAGGCGGTACTGGCGACGATTGCCCTGCCTTCGATTTTTCCGCCGCGCCGCATTCGCGAATGGGATCTGGTGGATGGCGGCACGCTCGACCCGGTGCCTGTCTCCGTTGCCCGCGGCCTCGCGCCCGGCCTGCCGGTGGTGGCTGTGGTGCTTTCCAGCCCGGTGGGCGCGCCGGCATACTCGCATGGAGTGACCATCCCCGGCCTGCCCGCGCCCCTTGCCCGCCGACTGACCGGGTTCCGCCTGGCGCAGGCCTTCGAGATCTTTTTGCAGGCGTTGGATATTTCCAGCCGTGAACTCACCGAACTACGATTGCAAGTAGATGCCCCGGAAGTGATCGTGCGCCCGGCTGTCAGCCAGATTCAGCTTCTCGATAAGGTGGATGTGCCTGCTGTGGCGAAACTGGGCGAGCGGGCCCTGGATGAAGTGTTGCCCGACCTGCGCCGTGCCGCGGCCTGGCCGGCCCGGCTGGCCCGTTCCTTCCGCCGCAGGGTATGAAAAATCCGCTTCAAGCCATCGGAATGTCAATGCCCTGCATCGCGGTCGGCGTTGGCCTGCTTGCCGCGCGGAACGCGTGGACCGCTCTGCTCGGTTATCATCTTGGCATTCTGGCCCTGTTGGTTTTGACCGGCGAGTGGAGGATCACCGGACGGTTTCAAATTCAAAGTCCATTGCGCGCGTCGGTCGGCGCGGTGTTTGGATTGCTGGCAGGCGCAGGCGTTTTCGTCCTTTGGCCGTTTGCGGAGGTTTCGCCTGTTTTGCATCCGACTTTGCTGGCCTGGGGTCTGACCCTTCACACCTGGCCGTCGTTCCTCCTGTACTTTGCGCTCGTCAATCCGTGGCTGGAGGAATTGTACTGGCGCGGCTGGCTGGGCGATGACTCACGCCTGCCGATCTTGCGCGACTTCTGGTTCTCCGGCTTTCATTTGTTCGTCATGTTCCCGTTTGTGGGATGGTTCTGGCTGGCTTTTATATTTCTCGCCCTTGTATTCGTCGGCTGGTTGTTGCGGCAGGTGGTCCGCCGCGAGCGCTCTCTGTTTGTGCCGAGCCTCTTTCATATGACGGCCGACGCGAGCATCCTTCTGGTCATTTTTCTGTTGCAGGAGGTTCTGTGAAACGAGACCTGCGTGAATACGCCAAACAAACCGACCGTCGCATGGTCGTCGGTGCGATTCTGATTCTCTTCCTGGCCGGCGGCGGACTGATCTGGTGGTTCTACGGCGCGGGCGCGGCCGGGCTGGCCCTCACCTGCATGTTGGGCGGGGTGGCGGTCGTGGTGTTGATCGTGCTGATCTTCTATGCCATTGATAAGATTCTGAAGAGCGCGCGCCCCAAATGACCCACTTCCACGCTGACCTGGTCACGTTCGATTCCTGGACCCTGCGCGTGCACCCCGCGGCCGAGACGCCGGCGCGTCTCCTGCTCCTCGTCCACGGCTGGACCGGCGACGAGAATTCGATGTGGGTGTTCGCGCGCAATTTCCCGCCGCGTTATTACATGCTTGCGCCGCGTGCGCCGCGCGCGGCCGAGGACAAAGGGTACACGTGGCGCGCGCCGCGGCCGGGCACGCACGGCGCGCCCACGCTGGAGGACTTCCGCCCGGCGGCGGAGGCGCTGATCCGCCTCGTGGACGCGTACGCGCCCACGGTCCGCGTGGACGCGGCGCAGTTCGACGTGATGGGCTTCAGTCAGGGTGCGGCGGTGACGAACGCACTGGCATTGTTCTATCCGTCTCGAATCCGCAAGGCGGGCGTTTTGGCAGGGTTCATGCCGCTGGAGTCCGAGTCGGTCATCGCGCAAAGGCCACTCGAAGGCAAACCCTTCTTCGTCGCGCACGGCACGCAGGATGAACTGGTCACGGTGGACAAGGCGCGTCTGTCCATCGAGGCGCTGGAACGCGCCGGGGCACGGGTGACGTATTGCGAGGCGGAGGTCGGCCACAAGGTCAGTGCGGATTGCCTGCGCGCGCTGGAGAAATTTTTCGCAGATTAAGGGCGTCTTATCCGTATGTTGACGCCGCGCTTCTTTACGATTATCCTTGCTTGATACTAAAATGATGAAACAATCTCGCCTTTCCCGCCGCGACTTTCTCAAACTCACCGGCCTTGGCCTGGGTGGGCTGGCCCTGCGCCCGCTGGAACGCGTTCTGCCTCTGCCACAGTTCCCCGCCGCAGAACGCCTCGGGCGCGTTTTATTTGCGACCGACGTGATGTCCCAGCCCGGTTTCGACGCGCCCGTCGTCGGCAGGTTGTACGAAGACAACATCGTGGAATGGAATCGGGAAACCGTCAGCGCGTTCCGTAACGCGAATGTGATTAATCAACGCTGGGTGGAGACCCCTCAAGGTTATATCTACTCTCCGAATGTTCAGCCCGTGCGTAACCTGCCCAATACGCCTCTGGATGCCGTCCCGGCGGGTGAGCCCGGCTTCTGGGCCGAAGTGACCGTCCCCTTCGCAGATTTGTTCATCGCCAACCCGCCCATCCGCTCGCCATGGGCCCAGACCATGCAGCAGACGCGCGGGGTTAATCCGCGCTTGTATTACGGTCAGGTAGTGTGGATTGACCAGATCAGGAACGAGAATGGCGTCATCTATTATCGCTTCAACGAGGACTTCGGGCACGGCTACGGCTACGGCGACATGTTCTGGGTGGAGGCGGCGGCCCTGCGTCCGTTGACCGAGGCGGACGTCGCGCCCATCAGCCCGGAAGTGGACCCCGCCCAAAAAACGATTGTCGTCAACATTACATATCAAACTTTCTCCTGTTTCGAAGGCAGTACCGAGGTGTATTTTTGCCGCACATCAACAGGATTGTTGGAATCACAATCTGGGACCGATAAGTATGAGACTCCTGTCGGCGACATGTACGCGTTTCGGAAGATGCCGTCCATTGCGATGGGTGCCAACGCGCAGTCGAACGCGGCCGGTTATGACACTCCCGCCGTGCCCTGGGTGACTTTCATCGCCACAGGCGGCGTGGCCATCCACGGCGCGTTCTGGCACAACAATTTCGGCACGCCGCGCTCTCATGGTTGTATCAACCTGCTTCCCGAAGATGCCAAATGGGTCTTTCGCTGGACCACTCCCCACGTCTCATTGAAGCAAAGCGAAATCCAATTGACCTGGCCCGAGGTGGGCACGAAAATCACCTCGGTGCGGAAAACCGTTTAGAGGAATCTCATGGATATTGCGAATGTTACTATTGGCTGGGCGTTCTTGGCTGGACTGGCTTCCTTCCTTTCACCCTGCGTGTTTTCCCTTGTCCCGGCCTACGTCGGATATCTCGGCGGGCGCGCCGCGGGCGGCGAGGCGGCCGAATCCAACCGCTGGGTCACCTTTAGTCATGGCCTGGCGTTCGTTCTGGGTTTTAGCGTCGTGTTTGTCGCATTGGGTGTGGCGGCCTCCGCGCTGGGTTCCCTGTTGTATGACCTGCGCACCTGGCTGGCAAAGATCGGCGGCGTCGTGGTCATTGTCTTCGGCCTGCACATGATCGGCGTCTTCCGCATCCCCTTTCTCGAGTATGATGTGCGCGTCCACTCCATGCCGGACCGGAAATTGGGCTATCTTTCCTCGGCATTGATGGGCGTATTCTTCTCGGCGGGCTGGTCGCCCTGCGTCGGCCCGGTGCTGGGCGCCATCCTCACGCTGGCCTTCAACGGTGGCGACCTGACCGTTGGCACTACTCTGCTCTCCGCGTATTCGGCCGGCCTGGGGATTCCGTTCCTTGTGGCCGCCCTCGGCATCGGCTGGGTCTCCACCATTCTGAAGAAATACAACAAGACCATGCGTTACGTGGAAATTGCCATGGGCGTGATCCTTGTCATTGTGGGAATTATGCTTTTCGCCGGGACGTTCGAACTGCTGGCGCGCTACGGTCTGTGGGTGGACTTCGGTCTGTAAACTGCCTCAGGGATTCGTTCTCATGCTTACCGTTACCCTCTACACCCGCAACGACTGCGGCCTGTGCGACGAAGTCAAGGCCGACCTGCAAGCGCTGGAGCAGCAACTCCCGCACCGCCTCGTCGAGGTGGATATCGATTCCGACCCGTCTCTGAAAAAGGCATTCGGCGAGCAGATTCCCGTGGTGGAAATTGGGCCATACAGCCTCAAGGCTCCGATCACGAAGCAACAATTGCAGATGACCCTGGGCGCGGCGTTGGACCGGCGCGGCCAGTTGGAGCGGGTCGGCGACGAACGCTACCGGTCCCGCGTGAGGCGGGGGCAGAGTCTCTCCGCGGCCGACCGAGTCTCATTCTGGCTGTCACGGCATTATCTTCTTTTTCTAAATCTAATCGTTCTGTTTTACGTTGGTTTGCCATTCCTGGCCCCTGTATTGATGAAGTTTGGCGCGCCTGTTCCTGCGCGCGTCCTCTATGCCGTCTACAGCCCGCTCTGCCATCAATTCGGCTTTCGTTCGTTCTTCCTCTTTGGGGAACAGGCTTACTACCCGCTGGCGCAGGCGAATCTGCCCGGCGTCATCACCTTTGAAGAAGCCACCGGCATCCCAAACCTGGGAGACCCCAACAGTCTCACGCGCATTGACGCCCGCCAATTCACGGGTAATGAGGCCATGGGCTACAAGGTTGCGTTATGCGAGCGGGATGTGGCCATTTACGGCGGCATATTGTTGTTTGGCCTGATCTTCGGTCTGACGCGCCGGCGCCT
>DAOTXP010000201.1:0-6114 GCA_034435275.1 Anaerolineales bacterium
GTCGACCTGGCCGACAGCGAGAAGGATTTCCCCCTGCGCGAATTCGTCAAGCCGATCCTCAAGGCCCGCGAGGCGGGACTCAAAGTGACGATCCACACCGGGGAGGACAGCCCCGCCTCCTTCGTCGTGGACACGATCCGCCTCGCCAGCCCCGACCGAATCGGGCACGGCATCCACGTCATCGAGGATATGGCCGCGGTCGAGCTGGTCAAAGAGCGCGGCATCACGCTTGAAGTGAATCCGTGGAGCAATTATCTGACCAGCGCGGTGCGCAAGATTGAAGAACATCCATTGAAGAAACTCTTCGACCTGGGCGTGCGCGTGACGATCAACTCCGACGACCCCGAGGTGCTGGAGACCAACCTGAACAACGAGTATCGCATCGCGCACGAAGTGCTCGGCATGAGCATGGAGGAGATTGCGGTCTGCAATCGTTACGCGTACGAGGCATCGTTCATCCCCGAAGCGCGGAAAAAGCCCGTCTGGGAAAAGTATTTCACCCGCGCCGATTAAAACAACAGGACGGCTTTCGCCGTCCTGTTTTATCGCTAGAAACCAGTGAAACGGTTCGCCCTGAGCGGAGCGAAGCGCAGACGAAGGGCGATGTAGGTCTTTAAAAGGATTCGATACTCGATTGTTTGCGCGTTGTGAGCACCACGCCATTCTGTGACGGGTCCTGCACGAGCAAACCGTCATCCGTCTGGTTGGAGGGGATGCCCGCCTTGTCGACGCGTGCCACAACTTCATCGAGGGCCTTCCGGTCTGGCAATTCGACCGTGAAGTAGCGCAGGCCCGCGGCGTCCGCAGGCGGAGGCGGCGCGCCCTCGCCCTGCCAGGTGTTCAAACCGATATGATGATGATAACCGCCCGCCGAGACGAACGCCATGCGGAACTCATCCACCACGCCCATCACATCGAAGCCCAGCACGCCGTGATAGAAATCCACGGCCTCATGCAGGTCGCGCACGTGCAGGTGCATGTGACCGATGCGCGTCTCGGGCGGCACGGAAACATCCAGGCGGTCGTCCTCCTTGAGGTGGCTGAAGAGCGCGTCCACATCCAGAGGCTCGCGCCCATCGCTCAAACTGCCGTCCGCACGGCGGGTGATATACCGGCCATCCTTGAGAGACCAGGTCCCATCTTCGGGCGACTCGGCATATAACTCGATGCCGTTGCCTTCGATGTCATTGAGATAGGTGGTCTTGGTCATGATGTGATCGGTGGGGGCGTTGGGATATTTCAGGACGAACAGACGCGCCAGGGCACGCGCCAGTTCGCGGCGGTCCGGGAACAGCACCGCAAAGTGATACAGACCCGTTACCCGGCGATACCGCTTGACCTCGGGCCGCTCCGTGAGGCGAAGCAGGTCCGCGCCGCCCGCGCCGAGCCCCGCCTTGTTACCCTCGCGCCAATGCTGGACGAATCCCAGTGCCTGCTGATAAAAGGCGATCTGGTTATCGAGATTAGCAACTGTGAGTGAAACACGCCCGATCCGCGTGGCAGGGTGAATGGAAAATTCGGTTTGGGGCGTGATTTGCATACGATTCATTTTTCTCCTGTTGTAGTCGTTAGACTACGCCAATCCGATATAACTTTCGTCCGTCATTGTTATGCAATCACCCGTTCAAGAGCAATAGATAAGAACATGCCCCCGGGCGAAAATACCGCAGGCGCCCGCTTACTGGTCCGTGGCCCTCCGCCTGTAGTACTGACCCTTGTTGAGATACATGGCATCGTCCGCCAGGCTGATGACCTTTTCGAGGGGCAAGCCGGGGCTGCTGGTAGCCGCGCCAATCGCAAGGCTCAGTTCGGGTTCACGATAATATTTATTGTTGAGCGTCACCAGTTCCCGTAAACGCTCAATGGCCTCGGCCGCGGCCGGTTCATCCGCCTGCGGCCGCAGGATGACGAACTCATCACCGCCAATGCGGGCCGCAAGGCAGGTTTCGTCGAGACTGGCCTTGATCACTTCCGCGGCGCGGCGGATGATGTTATCGCCCGCCTGGTGGCCGAGGGTGTCATTCACGCGTTTCAGCCCGTTCAGATCCGCAATGATCACGCTGAGCGGGTCGCGGCGGCTTTTCTCCATCTGGGCAATCGTCTCTTGGAAATAGGCGCGGTTGAACAGGCCGGTCATTACGTCGTGCGTGCCGAGGTAGCGCAGGTAATCCTCGGCCTTCTTGCGCACGGTGATGTCCTGGATGGCCACCTGCACCCAGCCGAAATCCTGTTCGTGCCCGGGCATCACGCGCAGGTCGAGCAGGATATTGACCGCTTCGCCGTTCAGGGAATAGTTCACCCCTTCGCGTTCATAGGACAGTTTTCCATTCCACAGGTCAATCAGTTCACGCGTAAAGTGCTCTCCCATTTCGTCGCGGAAAATCCTGTCCAGACTGGCAATCAACTGTTCCTTTGTCTCCGCCCCAAACAACTCCAGGGTCTTCTGGTTGACATCCAACACTTTGAGCAGGTTCATGCAATGGGTAACTGCTTCGGGATGAGAGACGAGATATTCTTCGAGATTGACCACGCCCTCGGCGCGCAGGGCGTTGAAATAAGTTTTGAGCGCACTGAAGTCCTCCTCCCAGAGCGAGATGGGGGCGGCCTCGAACAGATTCTCGAAACGCCGCTCGGCTTCCTTGCGGGCAGTGATGTCCTCTAACGTGACCAGCACCTGCTTCCAGGATTCTTCCGAGCCCGGCAGGATGCGCCAGCGCAGGCGAATGTCCACAGGGTCGCCTGTCAGCGTGTAATTGATCCCTTCGCCGGACCAGGTCAACTGTCCGGCCCAGAGCGAGAGCAGTTCGTCACGAAAGTGGCGGCGCATGTCGCCTCGAAAGACTCGATCGAGATTGGCGATCAACTCATCCTGCGATTTGGCTTTCAGCAGGGCCAACGTCATTTCATTGACGTTCAAAGTGAGAATCTGCCCCATGCACTCGTCCACGAATTCGGGGTGCTCGTCCAGATGGGATTCGAGCGAGCGGACTCCCCGCGAGCGGAGTCCGTCAAACAGGCGTTTGATTCCGCTGAAATCCTGTTCCCAGAGCGAAATGGGCGCGTATTCGAACAAGGTCTTGAAATGTTCCTCTTCGTCGAAATTTACCACGGCCATCCCTCCCACAATGATAAACGTGATATGTCCATTATACAAAAATGTGGGGCAAGATGGAATCCAGCCCCACATTTCTAACCGAACCGTTCCTCTTTCCACACGTCGGCGCGGTTATGGTAGCCCGCCTGCTCCCAGAAGCCCATGCGGTCGCGCGGCATGAACTCGAGCGAACGCAGCCACTTGGCGCCCTTCCAGAAATAGGGGCTCTCCAAGTCCTCGCGGCCGGGGATGAAGCCCACCACGCCGCGCAGCGGATAACCGTGGTCGGGCGTGATCGGCTCGCCGTTCAGGTGCGTGGCCAGCAGGAAGTTGTCCTGCAACACCACCTCCAGCGGCAGGTTGACCGTGAAGCCGTACTCGGCGTGCTGCATGACGTGCGTGGCGCTTGGTTTGATCTTGAAAAAGCCTTCATCCACAAGGCGTTTGACCGAGACGCCTTCCCATTCTGTATCGAACTTGCTCCAGCGCGTGACGCAGTGGATGTCCATGAGAATCTTCGAGCGCGGCAGTTTGTTGAATTCATCCCACGACCAGCGCTTTTCCTGCTCCACTTCGCCCCACACGCGGAAGTCCCACGCGGCGGGATTGAAGCCCGGCACCGGTCCGTAGTGCAGGACCGGGAACTTGAGCGTGAGCGACTGGCCGGGCGGCAGGCGTCCTTCGCTGCGGACGCGCTCCTCTTCCTTGCGGCGATCAGGGCCTTCGAATAACATCAGAATAACTCCTCTCCAAAAATAAAACACCCGCGGAGACCGGATGCTGTCCTGTTGACGCAGCCAGACGCCCTAATCTTACACCGACTGCGCCCTCGGGCAAAGGCGAAAAAACCAGCAATAGAATTGCCAGATCACTCCCGATAAAAACTCTTATAATGGGAAAAATTCCCGCCGGGAGAAGGATATGCCGACCAGACCCACTCTTCGTCAGAAATTACAATATTACTTCGATAACGTCATGGCGCGCGGCACCCCCGCGCTCATCGGCGGGCTGGCGCTCGTCACACTCCTCATTGTTGCACTGGCGGGCCTCGTCATCGCCATCGGCGGACGGCCCTTTGCGCCCGAAGGCGACGGCGTGCCCGGGTTCCTCGAAGCCGTATGGCTCAGCCTCATGCGCACCCTCGACCCCGGCACCATGGGCGGCGACCGCGGCTGGGGTTTCCGCATCGTCATGCTGCTCGTTACCATCGGCGGAATCTTCATCGTCAGCGGTCTGATCGGCGTCCTCTCCAGCGGCCTCGACGCCCAGATTCACCGCCTGCGCAAAGGGCGTTCCCTCGTGCTCGAAAGCGGTCACACCGTCATCCTCGGCTGGTCGCCGCAGGTCTTCAACATCATCTCCGAACTGGTGCTCGCCAACGAGAACCGCCGCGAGGGCGCGGTCATCGTCGTTTTGGCGGACCAGGACAAGGTCGAGATGGAAGACGCGATCCGCGAACGTATCGCCGACTTGAAGAACACAAAAATCATCTGCCGTTCGGGGAGTCCGATTGACTTGACCGACCTCGAGATCGTCAATCCGCACGCCGCCCGCTCCATCATCATCCTGCCCGAAGGTTCCGACCCCGATACGCATGTCATCAAATCCGTATTGGCGCTCACCAACAACCCCGGCCGCCGCGCCGAACCGTATCACATCGTCACGCAGATCCGCGACCCGCGCAACATGGACGTGGTCCGCATGGTTGGCCAGCGCGACGTCGTCCAGCCGATTCTGACCAACGAGCTGATTGCCCGCGTCGTCGCCCAGACCTCGCGTCAATCGGGACTTTCGATGGTGTACACCGAACTGATGAATTTCGGCGGCGACGAAATTTATTTCAAGGAAGAACCCGCGCTGACCGGCAAGACCTACGGCGAGGCCCTGATGGCTTTCGAGGATTCCACCCTCATCGGCATCCGCTTCGCAAACGGGACCGCGGGCCTGAATCCCGCCATGGAGACGCGCCTTGCGCCCGGCGACAGGGTCATCGCCATCTCCGCGGACGACGATACCATCCGCGTCTCCGCGCAGGCGCCCGCGGTGGACACCTCCGTTTTACGCACCGACGGCAAGCCGCGGCCGCCCGCGCCCGAAAAATGCCTGATCCTGGGCTGGAATCGTTCGGGCACCACCATCATCCGTGAACTGGATAACTATGTGGCTAAGGGTTCGCTCGTCACAGTCGTGACCGACCTGTATAACATTGACAGGCAGGTCCGCCAGCAGGCCGGGCGGCTGAAGAACCAACGGATTGTCGTCGAGGAGGGCGACACCACGGAACGCGCATTGCTCGAAAAACTAAAAGCCGCCGATTATGATCACGTCATCGTGCTGGCCTATAGTCATCTCGAGCCGCAGGAGGCCGACGCGAAGACGCTGGTCACGCTCCTGCATCTGCGCGATATCGCGGAACGCGATGAAACGCCCTTCTCCATCGTCAGCGAAATGCTCGATCTGCGCAACCGCGAACTGGCCGAAGCCGCCAACGTGGACGACTTCATTGTAAGTGAACACCTGGTCAGTTTGATGATGTCGCAGTTGAGCGAGAACCGCGAACTCCTGCCGGTCTTCACCGACCTGTTCGACCCGCAGGGTGCGGAGATCTATCTCAAGCCGATCAGCGACTACGTGGTCACGGGGCAGCCGGTGAACTTCTACACCGTAACCGAAGCCGCCCGCCGTCGAGGAGAGACCGCCCTCGGTTACCGCTTGATGCGTGAAATGCACGACTCTCATCAATCTTATGGCGTGCACACCAACCCCAAAAAATCCGAAGCGGTGACCTTCCAGCCGGAGGATAAGGTCATCGTGCTGGCGGAAAATTAACGCCTGTAGGGGCGGTCGGCTGACCGCCCCTACGTTTTTTCAAATAAGGACATTGATGTGCTCTGTTGCCATCATTTCCAGCACCGCGCTGAGCGGAGGCCCTGAGCCTGCCGAAGGGCCGAAGACGAAGCGCAGGTGACCGATCCATCGCCCTTCGTCTCTGCTGCGCTTCGCTCAGGGCGATGGAATGA
>DAOTXP010000202.1:0-30768 GCA_034435275.1 Anaerolineales bacterium
AATCAGCCGCCAGCGTTTGCCGGCGGCTGATTTTCATTTCCACTCATCCGCCTCATTCTGCAATTCGACAATCATCTTTTCGTACTGCTCCATAGGCTGGACTTCGATCCCCTCGAAAACGATGTGATTGAACGCCTCGGCGATCTTGTACTGCTCGTCCACTGAAATCAATTGTTCCGCCAGCGGGAAGATCATACTGCGGGCGCGGTCAATATGCTGGCGCAGGACGGAGGTGTAGGTGCTGGCCGTCCAGACGAGTTCCGTGCGGCCGCCCGCGTCACCCTCCTGCCACTGCCGCGCTGCGGACAGCATGTCCCTGCTCAGGTCGTGACTGTGTTTGATCTCATTGAACATCGCGGCCAGAGGTCCGTGCTCGGCGGTGAGACCGTTCTCCTCCAAAGACTTCAGGAGCGCCTCTTCCTTCTTGAAGTAACTCCCCTCGATGAACCCGTTGATGAAGTTGGCGGCGTAAATGAAAAAGCCCGGCTTCACCGGCCTGTTCTGCGCCGCGGAGGTGGCTCCCAGCGCAAACGCCGCCAGGAATTTTTCGATGAGCGCCTGTTCGTTTTGAAGAATCTTGGTGGCCTTCATGAATTGCCTCTCTGGGATTCTGTATGCCTAATGTATCACAAAACGGGCACTAATTTCAATCGTACTCCAACAGGGCACTTTGTTATAATCGCCTCGATTCGCCACGGAGGGCACAGCAATGGAACACGTCTACGACTATGTGATCGTCGGCTCGGGGTTCGGAGGCTCGGTCTCTGCCATGCGCCTGACCGAGAAGGGCTACTCGGTTCTGGTTCTCGAACGCGGCAAGCGCTTCGAGGACAAGGATTTTCCCAGGACCAACTGGAACATCTGGAAATATCTGTGGATGCCTGCCCTTCGCGCCTACGGCATCCTCCAATTGAGCCTGTTCAAAGGGCTGTTCGTGTTTCATTCCAGCGGCGTGGGTGGAGGCAGCCTCGTTTACGCAGGCGTGCTGATGGAACCCGACGATAGTTTCTTCAACGCGGATACCTGGCCCGAAGCGCGAGACTGGAAGCAGATTCTTCGTCCCCATTACGAAACCGCGCGGCGGATGCTCGGCGTGGCACCCAACCCGCGCCTCACTCCCGCGGACGAAGCGCTGAAAGCCGTCTCGCAGGAGCTGGGGCTGGGTCACACCTTCCGCCCCACCGAGGTGGGCTTCTTCTTCGGACCCGAAGGCCAGGAAGTGCCAGACCCGTATTTCGGCGGCGAAGGCCCCGCCCGCGTGGGTTGTATTCACTGCGGGGGGTGCATGGTCGGCTGCCGCTACAACGCCAAGAACACGCTCCCGAAAAATTATTTGTACTTTGCAGAGAAGCGCGGCGCGCAAGTGATTGCTGAGGCGCAGGTGACGGATGTGAGACCGTTGACCCCCCTCCGTTTCCCCCCAGATTCTGCGAATTTGGGGGGAGTGTCCCGAATGGACGAGGGGGGCGCGCGCTACGAGGTGACCTATCAGCGTTCGACAGCGATTCTTGGCGGGACTCCGCGCCGGGTCCGCGCCCGAAACGTGATTCTCGCCGCGGGCACGCTCGGCACGAATCACCTCCTGCTCCGCTGCCGCGACGTGAAGCGTTCCCTCCCGAATCTGTCGCCGCGCCTGGGAGGGACCGTCCGCAGTAACAGCGAGGCCTTCCTCGGCGCGTTCTCCATGAAGCCGAAAGATGACCACTCGAAAGGGCTGGCGATCACCTCGATCTTCAACGCCGACAGCGTGACGCAGATCGAGCCCGTGCGTTTTTCGGACGGCTCGTCGCTGATCTACTGGCTGCTTTCCGCGCCGCTGACCGAGGGTGGCGGAAGTTTTTTGAAACGGCTGGGCAAAATCGTCCTCGCAACGATCCGCAAACCGCTGGAATTTCTGGATATGAAACTCGGCTTCCGCTGGGCGCGGCGCGGGACGGCCATCATGGTCATGCAATCCAAAGATAATTTGATGCGCTTGCGATTGGGACGCAACCTGTTCACGCTCTTCAAACGCGGACTCGTCCCCGAACATGATCAAGAGAAGACCATTCCTGTTGACATCGAACTGGGCTACAAGGTCATCCGCTCGTTCGCAAAGGGAATCAACGGCTACGCCGCGGGCACTCTGCCCGAGGGCCTGCTCGACGTCCCAATGACCGCACACATGCTCGGCGGTTGCCTGATGGGCCGTGACGCCTCGACGAGCGTGATTGACGAAAACTTCCAAGTGCATAACTATCCTGGCTTGTACGTGGTGGATGGTTCAGTCGTGCCTGCCAACCCCGGCGTGAATCCCAGTCTCACCATCACCGCGCTGGCCGAGTATGCAATGAGCAAGGTAAAAGAGAAGAATCATGAGTAACTGTGTGCCCGTCCACGATATTCCCATCACCGCCATGAGGACACCGCTCCAGGCCCTGCGCGCAGGCGGCAGGCCGAACGGCGGATTGCGCCCGCTTATAAATTTTGTATGATTGGAATGAGGCGCGTCAGCGGTCTCCAACAAAACGCCCGGAGGATGCAATAATGAACAACCCACCTGTATCACCCACATCCCAGAACATCGAACCCTTCGAGGACAAATCGCCCAACCTGCTCCTCGGCCTGATCGCGGGCGGCGTCGCCATGCTGATCGGCGCGGTCATCTGGGGCGCAGTCACCTACTTCACCAAATATCAGATCGGCTGGATGTCCATCGGCGTCGGTTTTCTGGTGGGGATTGCCATTCAAAAGTTTGGGCGCGGTAATTCGATCCTGTTCGGAATCATGGGCGCGGGCCTGGCGCTGGTCGGATGCCTGCTCGGCAATTTGTTCTTCTACGGCGGGGTCATCGCCGAGGCGTACCACGCGAACGTTTTCGAGGTCCTGATGTTCATGCTCCTCGATCCAGCTGAGACGGTGAATATATTCTTCTCCGCTTTTGAGGTCATGGATTTATTATTCTACGCGCTGGCAGTCTACGCAGGATTCCGCTACTCATTCACCCAAAAACAGGCTGGCGGATAGAGAAGCAAAGTGACAGTCACCCGCGTGGTGACTGTCACTTTTAAAAACTGTGGTTAAATTTCCAGGATGAACATTATTTATCATGACAATGTGATTATTGTCCTCGACAAACCCGCCGGCCTGCCCGTCCTGCCCGACGGCTGGGAACAGGACGCGCCCTATCTGGTGAAGATGCTTGAAGCAGACTATGGAAAAATCTGGATTGTCCACCGCCTCGACAAAATTACCAGCGGCGTCATGGTCTTTGCGCGCACGGCCGAGGCACATCGAGAGTTAAATCGGCAGTTTGAACAGCATGAGATTCGCAAGATATATCACGCCATCGTGGAGGGGAATCCCAAATGGGACGAGCACACCGCGCGCCATCCCCTGCGCGTCAATGTGGGGCACAAGCACCGCACCGTCGTGGATTCCAGAAACGGCAAGCCCGCGGCAACGCACTTTCGCGTCCTCGAGCGTTTTGCAGACGCCTGCCTGATCGAAGCGATTCCCGAAACGGGACGGACGCACCAGATCCGCGCCCATGCCGCGGCGCTGGGTCATCCCCTTTTAGCGGATTCCATCTATGGGTCCCGCGCGACCGAAGGCCTGGCGCGTCCCGCCCTGCACGCTCTGTCACTGACGCTTTTCCATCCACTCACTCGGCAATCTCTTTCGTTTCAATGTCGGTACCCAGATGACCTTACAGATACTTTACAAAGGTTAAGAAGCGGATGCTCATTAGAAAAAGATTTAACACTTTTGTAGGGGTGGTATTACATTGACACTCCTCCCGAATTGGTTATACTGAAATTGTATAAACCACCTTTCTCCTGCCGGGAAAGTTTATTCTGTTTGGAGCGAAAAAAATGAATCGACAATTCCGTGGCGTCAATATCCTTTGGGCTTTCCTGATCGGTTTATCCGTCCTCTTCAGCACAACGCAACCGATGCCTGTATCGGCTAACAGCGATGCTTCCGTGGTTTTCCAAGAGGGCGATGACGGGGAACGCCGCGGATATTCGGCCGAGACCGGCAAATTGACTTTTCTGGGCGCGGACCCCTCCCACCCAATCGCGCTTGCAGGCGTCTCCGCGCTCGGCGCGGGACCTGAAACTGTCGCCGGCGCGGCAGTCGAAGTCTACGGCCCGGAATTCGGCCTGGAAAACCCGGCGTCGGAGTTGGCCGTTAAAGAAACGAGCGTCGCCCCTGCCAGACAGCAGACCGTCAAATATCAACAGGTATACCGGGGGGTTCCGGTGCTGGGCGGGGAGTTGAATGTAAACCTTAGCAGTGAAGGCTACCTGCTTGCAATGAGCGGCGAGATCGCGCCGTCGCTTTCGCTTTCGATCCAACCGCAAATCACGGCTGAGCAGGCGGCGGCCTGGGCACTGCCCGTCATTGCCCGCGCGCACGGCCTGCCCGAAGCAAGTCTGGCGGCCACCGCCCCCGAACTCTGGATCTACGACGAACGCCTGCTGAAACCCAGTGACCGCCCGGCGGCGCTGGTCTGGCGCATGGAAGTGAGCGCGGACTCCGCGCCGGTGCGCGAATTGGTGCTGGTGGATGCAAACAGCGGACGCGTCATCTTACACTTCAATCAGATTGATACCGCGTGGACCACTGGAATTGCCCCATCGCGCCCGCCGCAGGGAAGTTCCTTTGCACCCGCGGCTTCCCCTCTCTTCGATCCGCCTTTGCCGTCCCTCGAAACTTACACACTGAACAACGCGGCGCTCCTAGACGGTTCGCCGGACGAGTCGCTTCTGCCCGGCACACTCGTGTGCGATGAGTCTAGTTTGCCCTGTGCGGCTGGAGATAACGAAGCAAAAAAGGCCCATGAGTATGCCTATGACACCTACGAACTCTATTACAACTGGCACGCCCGCAACAGCATAGATAACGCCGGTATGACCATCATCTCAACCGTCCACGCCGGGGACGATTATGGTAACGCATATTGGAATGGGGACCAGTTAGTGTTCGGGGATTATTATGCACTCACGAATGCGGACGATGTGGTGGCACACGAATATACCCATGGCGTGACACAATACGAGTCTGGCCTGTTCTACTATTACCAATCCGGTGCGATCAACGAATCCTTCTCGGACCTCTGGGGCGAAGCCGTGGACCAGAACAACGGCGCCGGCAACGATTCGGCGGACGTCCTGTGGATCATCGGCGAAGACGCCACGGGCCTGGGCGGGATCCGCAATATGAAGTCGCCGACCGCGTTCGGCGACCCGGATATGATGACCAGCCCCTATTACTATTCGGGCCCGTCAACCGACGATAACGGCGGCGTTCATACGAATAGCGGCGTGAACAACAAGGCTGTTTACCTGATGGTGGATGGCGGCACATTCAACAGCAAGACCGTCACCGCACTGGGCTGGCTGAAGACCCTGACCATTTACTACGAAGCGCAGACGAATCTGCTCACCTCGGGATCGGATTACCTGGACCTCTACAACGCTCTCTATCAGGCATGCCTCAATATGGAGGGCGTCAACGGAATCACCCTGGCCGATTGCCAGGAGGTGCGCGACGCCACCGACGCCGTGCAGATGAACCTGGAGCCGGTGGTCAATTTCAACCCCGAAGCGCCCATGTGTGCGGCCGCCGATTCACCGAACGCCCCCATTTACTTCGAAGACTTCGAAGGCGGCCTGGGCGGCTGGACGAGTGGCGGGATCGATCATCCAGACCTTGTTCCGCCGACCAGCGTGGACAACTGGTTCCTCAATACGGAATATGCCGCCAACGGTACTTCCTCCTTATGGGCCAACGATTACGCCGACGGCGTACCAAGCCGGGACCCCGGCGAATATTCCTACAACG
Organism: Anaerolineales bacterium; assembly: GCA_034435275.1. Taxonomy (GTDB): domain Bacteria; phylum Chloroflexota; class Anaerolineae; order Anaerolineales; family Villigracilaceae; genus JBFMCC01. Next base: position 5,830 of record DAOTXP010000202.1, read on the forward strand.
ACTCATTCGCCATGATGAACACCGACGTGGCCATTCCAAGTGGCGACCCGGTCTACCTGCATTTCAAGCACGCATACGACCTGGACGACCCGAACTGGGACGGGGTCGTCCTGGAGTATTCGACCGACGGCGGAACGAACTGGACCGACGTTGCCGATCCCGCCTCGCAGGTCGTGTACAGCGCCGGACAGAACTACAACGACATCATCGAACAACAGGGTATCGCGGACGATGGAGAACCCAATCCACTGGAGGGACGCGAGGCATTCGTCTGGGTCAGCCACGGTTACGTCAGTTCGCGCTACGAACTGAGCGGCCTGGCCGGCCAAAGCGTACGCTTCCGCTGGCGCATGGGAACCGACGCCGTCCTGGGAGGTTTCATCAGCCTCAACACCGGCGGGTATTACCTGGACGATGTGCAGATCTACGTTTGCAGTAACACGCCCTCGGCCCCCGTGTTGGTCTCCCCGGCCAACAATGCCCTGCTCACCACTTACACGCCCCTGCTGGATTGGAGCGATTCGACTCCCGCGCCGGACCATTACCAGATCCAACTGGCGACCAACAGCACCTTCACTGCCATGGTGCTGGATGATATCAGCGCCTCGTCCAATTACACTCCCGGGGCCGAACTAGGGGCCAATCTCACCTTGTACTGGCGCGTGCGCGCCGTGACCGGCACCGGCAGCGCCAGCGCCTGGTCTTCCAGCCGCTCCTTCCGCACGCTGATGGCGCCACCCGATCTGCTCTCGCCCGCCGACAACGCTCTGGCGTCCAGCAACCGCCCGACATTCGACTGGACCGACATCCCCAGTCCGATTACCAACTACACCATTCATGCCTCCCTCAACCCATCATTCTCACCGCTGGCAATCAATAAAACCGCGACTGCCTCGACGTACACGTCAACGGTGAACCTTGTCGCCGGTGCGACCTATTACTGGCGCGTCAAAGGGAACGGAACAAACGGCCCAAGCGACTGGTCAACAGTGCTGACGGTCCGTATTCCCAATCCTCCGAGCGTTCCATCCGGGCTCTCTCCGGCCAATAACAGCCTGACCACAGACTACACGCCGCTCCTGAATTGGAACAATTCCACCCTCCCCTCCGGGGTGACGTTCAAGCAATACGAAGTGCAATTGGACGACAACAGCGACTTCTCCTCGCCAGACACTTACACGACGACGCTCAACGACATCAACGACTCGCAGTATCAGATCGCGTCCGCCCTGACTCCCAACGTCAAATATTACTGGCGCGTGCGTTCCATTGGTGTGTTCAATAGCGAAGACAATTATTCCGCCTGGACGACGGCATTCTCCTTCCGCACGGCAGTCCTGCCGCCGGTGGTCAACAATGTCTCCGTGCCCGTGATGCATCTGCGTCCGACATTTACGTGGAATATCGTCAGCGGCGCCACGAGCTACACGATCCAAGCCTCGAAAAACAGCGACTTCTCCGCGCCGTCGGTCAATGCCACCGTAAGCGGCGGCTCGACCGTGTCGTACACCCCAACAACCGACCTGCCCGCCAACCAGACGATCTACTGGCGCGTAAAGGCCAACGCGGCCAACGGTCCCAGCGACTGGGCGAACGGCAATTCCTTTGCCAGCCCCAACCCGCCGAGTGTGCCGGCCCTGGTCTCTCCGGCCAACAACGCGCTTACCGGCGACTACACGCCGACCCTCGACTGGAACGCCTCCACCGTGCCCACCAGCGAGACTTTCGGCTATTATCACGTGCAGGTAGCCGAGGACAGCGGTTTCTCATCCCTGGTCATGAACGACACCGGGGTCACCGACGTCAATACGACACAACTGGACGTCTCACCTGCCCTCGCACCCAACGACACTTACTACTGGCGCTTGCGCGCCTTCAACGGCGCGGGCGAATACAGCGCGTGGACAGCGAGCCGGGTCCTGAAGACCTCCCCGCTGGTGCCCACCCTGCTCACACCAGCCGACGGGGCCACGCCTTCCGACCTGCGTCCCACCTTCGATTGGAGCGACATCGCCGCAGCGAACAACTACACCATCCAGATCGCAAAGAACAACGCGTTCACATCCCCGACAGTCAATACCACCTCGGCCGCGTCCGCCTACACACCCACCACCGGCCTACCCGCAAACACGGTCATGTACTGGCGTGTTCGCACCAATGCCGCCACCGGCGCGAGCGACTGGTCTCCTTACCGCACCTTTACCACGCCAAATCCTCCCTCTGTCCCCACCCTGTCCTCTCCGGCCAGCAACGCCCTGTTGACCAATTTCACTCCGTTATTGGACTGGAATAACTCGACTGTGCCGGCCGGCGCGCCCTCGTTCAAATATTACGAAGTGGAAGTGGACGACAACAGCGACTTTTCCTCCCCAGAGGAGAGCGGCACAACGACCCTGAACGATATCAACGATTCCCAATTCGCAGTCTCTCCAGCCCTCGCCGGCAACACCAAGTATTACTGGCGCGTACGCGCTGTGAATCAGGACGATCACGCATCGCTCTGGGCCGCCAGCCGTTACTTCCGCACCATCATATCGGCCCCTGTGCTCTCGCCGGTCACAGCAGACAGCCTGCGCCCCACCTTTGACTGGGGCGACACCGTCGGCAGCTTCACAAACTACACCATCCAAGTCTCAAAGAACGATACGTTCACGCAGAACGTTGTCAACGCCAAGGCGACGCAGTCCACCTACACACCTACAGTAAACCTGCCGGCCAATACGCCGCTGTGGTGGCGCGTCCAGATCAACGGCGCCAACGGCCCAAGCGCCTGGACGACAGGTAATCCTTTCACGAGTCCCAACCCGCCCTCCACCCCGGTTTTGGTCTCCCCGGCGAACAACTACCTGACGCTGGATTACACCCCCTACCTGAACTGGAATGCTTCGACCATCCCGACAGGCGGGGCTGCATTGGACTACTATCAGGTGCAGGTGGATAACAACAGCGATTTCTCCTCACCCGAAGTTAACGAAAACACTACGGGTCCGGATACCACGAACTCCGAATTCACCGTGCCCACCGACCTGGCTACGAATACAAAATTCTACTGGCGCGTCCGGGCCGTGAATGTCATCGGCGAAAAATCGGTCTGGACCACCTCGCGCTACTTCCGCGCCGCGATCCTGCCGCCCGTTCTCAATGATGTGACCGGCCCGCTGTTCAACCTCCGCCCCACTTTCACATGGACCGCCGTGAGCGGGGCCACCAATTACACCATCCAGGTGTCGAAGAACAGTTCCTACGCCTCGCCGACCGTCAACGCCACCGCGTCGAGTTCGGTTTACACACCCACCGTAGATCTGCCTGCAGGCGTCCCGGTGTACTGGCGCGTTCGCTCCAACAGCGCCAACGGTCCAAGCGACTGGGCGGCCGGCAACTCCTTCACCACCCCCAATCCGCCCAGCGTGCCCGCTCTGACCGCCCCGGCCAACAATGCCCTGACCGTAGACTACACACCTCTCATCAACTGGAACAACTCGACTGTGCCAAGCGGCACCACCTTCAAGAACTATGAATTGGAGGTGGATAACGACAGTGACTTCTCATCGCCAGTGATAGATATCGTCACAGCATTGAACGATGTGAACAACTCTGAATACACACCGGGGCTGAGTCTCAGCGCCAACGCCAAATACTATTGGCGCGTGCGGTCGGTCAATACGCTGGATGAAGTATCCACATGGTCCACCGTGCGTTACTTCCGCACCGCCATCATGCCGCCGGGTCTGATTACACCCTGGGGAGCGGTATCAACCCTGCGTCCGACCTTTGACTGGATTGACTCGCCCGGCGCCACCAGCTACACCCTCCAGGTCTCCAAAGAACCTGACTTCTCGCCGCTGGTTCTGAACAAGACAGTTACCGTGTCCACCTATTTGCCCACTGTCAACCTCCCCGCCAATACATTGCTTTACTGGCGCGTCAAAGCCAACGGGACCAACGGTCCAAGCGACTGGTCACAGGTCTTCACGTTCACGCCGCAGTAACGATCAACCGCCAAATCGAAAACGGCCTCCCTGATACAGGGAGGCCGTTTTGCAAAGAACACATTTTATTCGTATCGCAACGCTTCGACAGGCTCTAGATTGGCCGCACGATTGGCGGGATAGATTCCGAAGAACAGGCCGACCGCGGCCGAGAAGATGGTTGCCAGAAGAATCGCGTCCAGCCCGACCCGGGGATAGAACGGCGTCCCGGAGGCCAGCGCCACCTTCTCAACGATGAAAGCGATCAGCCATCCGAAAAGGATGCCTATTATTCCGCCGAACAGGCTCAACAGGGACGACTCGGTCAGGAACTGGGTGAGGATGTCGCGTTTACGCGCGCCCAGCGCCTTGCGCAGGCCGATCTCGCGCGTCCGTTCGGTGACCGAGACCAGCATGATGTTCATGATGCCGATACCTCCGACGAGAAGGGAAATGGCGGCAATGCCCCCGAGAAAGATCGTCAACACGCTGGTAATGGTAGCAGCCGTGGACAGGAAATCCTGCTGGCTGAAGATGGTGAAATCGTCCGCACCGATTACGGTGCGATGACGCGTCCGCAGAATGGAACTGACCTCATCAATCGCCTGAGGCACAGATTCAGAATTGACCACCTGAATCAGCAAAATGTCCACCTGGTCGCGATTGCGGCGCGAGATCAGGCGCGCCTGCGCGGTGGAAAAGGGGATGAGTGCGCGCCCGTCTTCCGAACCGAACATTCCGCCGCCTTTCGGCGCCCATACCCCGATTACGCGGAAGGGCTGGTTGTCAATCGTCAGTGTCTCACCCACCACCCCCTCATGGCGGCCATATAGCGTGTCCGCCAGTTCGGGACCAATCACGGCCACCGAGGCGCGGCCCAGTAAATGCTCCTCCTGGATCGCTTCCCCCTCGGCGATGACGAAATTCCTCAGCGGGAAGAACTCGGGCGTCACGCCGGAAACGCTGGTCGTCGTCTGTTGACCCGAGGCGGACACGATGAAATTGTCCTCCAAGACGGCCGCGACCATCTCCACAGACGGGGCCGCGAACGGGTCCGAGATGGCGGCAGCGTCCTGCAAGGTCAGCGGCTCGGGATTGCGGACGGAGTCATCCGGGCTTCCGCGGAACACAAACAAAAGATTCGTGCCAATCCCGCTGATCGAGCCGGTGATGCTGTCCTGCGCGCCGGTACCGACGGCCAGCATGGCGATCACTGCCGCCACGCCAATGACGATGCCCAACACCGTCAGGCCGGAACGCAGCTTGTTGGAATTGAGACTCTCGAGTGCTTCGAGAAAAGCCTGGGATAGATTCATCGCTTATTCTTTCTGCCTGCGCCGGACGACCCGCCTCCATTGCCATCGTCATCCAGAAGACCGTCGCGCAGGCGGATGATGCGCTGGGTCTGTTCGGCAATGGTTGGGTCGTGAGTGACGATGATCAACGTGGTGCCGCGCTCTTTGTTCAAGTTGAGTAACAGGGACATGATCTCCCGTCCCACTTTGCTGTCCAGATTACCGGTCGGCTCGTCGGCCATGATGATGGCGGGGTTATTGACAATGGCACGCGCGATCGCCACGCGTTGCTGCTGGCCGCCCGAAAGTTCAGTGGGGCGATGCATCATGCGGTCCCCCAACCCGACGGCGGTCAACGCTTCCGCCGCCCGTTCGCGGCGTCCTTCGGTCAAGCCTGCATAACGCAGAGGCAGTTCCACATTAAAAAGCGCGGTCTGCCGCGAGAGCAGGTTGAAACTTTGGAAGACGAAACCGACCTTGCGGTTGCGCACGCTCGCCAGTTGATCGTCCGTCATTTGGGCGACCGCCTCGCCATCCAGAAAATATTCACCGGATGTAGGTCGGTCGAGGCACCCCAGCGTGTTCATCATCGTGGACTTGCCCGATCCGGACGGCCCCATGATGGCGACCACCTCGCCGCGTTCGATCTTGAACGAAACACCGCGCAGGGCTTGCACCTCCACCTCGCCCATTTGATAGGTCTTGGTCAGGTTGTAGGCCTCGATGACATAATCGGCTTTGGACATGACTAAAACGGACCTCCCCCACCGCCCGGGCCGCCCGGCTCGAACTGGACGGGGGGATTGAGGATGATCAAATCGCCTTCCTGAACGTCCCCACCGACCAGCACGCTTTCGGTATCCGAGGAGGAACCGAGTCTCACCTCGACCATGACCGGGAGGCCGTCCCGCAAAACATACACCACCCTCTGCCCATTGACCAGGCGGACGGCGCGATTCGGAATGACAAGCACATCCTGCAGTTCCTTGACCACAATCGTGACCGCGGCGGTCATGCCGGGCTTCACTTGTGCGTCGGCGTCGGTCAGTTCCACTGTCACGGTGAAGTTCACCACGCCCTGCTCGATACTGCCCGCCTGGGCAACCTTGACGATCTCTCCATGATATTCCTCGCCAAGAATGGCATCGAACGTCAACGTGACCGGCTGGCCTACGGCAATGCTGTTAATGTCCACTTCCGAGATTTCCACATCCACGAACAGACTGGACAGGTTGTCCACGCGGAAGGCCGTGGTGCCCGCGGAGACCTGGTCGCCGGGCAGAGGATTCGCCTCGGTTACGGTTCCACCGAAGGGCGCAATGATGCGCGCCATGTTCAATGTGGCCTGCGCCGCATCGACGCGCGCCTGCGCGGCCGCCACATCATCGGGGTTGGGGCCGTCCTTTACGCGGTCATAGGCGCGCTGGGCGTCTTCCAACTGGGCCTTGGCCAGGGCCAGGTCTGCATCCGCGTCGGCAATCGTCTCTTCGTCGGCGTAATACTTATAGGTTTTGAGCCGCGGCACACGTACCGGCCCGCCGGGCGTCATGATCGTATCAATGACCACCTCCTCATAGGTAATCTTCTCGTTGAGCGACTCGCGGTAATCAAAGGCCTTGTCGTATCGTTCCTGGGCTTCGTCCAGCGCGATCAAGGCTTGGACGCGCGCCGTATCCGACTTGAGCAAATCGTCCAGCGCCTTCTGTGCACCGACCAGTTCGGCGCGCGCCGAAATAATCGTCTGCGAGACGGAGGCCGGGGCCAGCGCAGCCAACTCTTCGTCCGCTTCGACCGTGTCGCCCACGTCCGCGTTGACACGTTCCACGGTCCCGTTCGTCTGCCAGGCCAGGATAGCCGTCTGTTTAGCACGCACCGTCCCCGTCGCGCCCACCGAAGCGACCAGTTCCCCGCGTTCGACTTCGACCGTCTGATACTGTCCCGTCTCGGTCTTGTTGCCGCGCATAGCGAGAAAGACGGCCAGCAGGATGACCGCAATCCCCATCGGGATAACGATCTTGCGATTCTTCTTTAGAATGTCCACGATCCGTTGCATGTATTTTTTCCTCCGCGGAGCGTTGCCCCGCCAGTGCACGATTCTACTCCAGCCACTCCGAAAAACAAGATTTAAGAGCGGGGATTTACAGGAATCTTACCTTCCCTCCATAAAATCTGCGCATTCCAAGACTATCCCACCGCCTGCAACCCAGATTGAAATTGTGACGATTGTCGTCCAGTTTGGTGACATACTGGCCTTCAAGGCAGGATTTGGAAACGGTATCATCACGCAAGGCTTTTAGCGATTTCCGTGAGGAGAAATCTTATGCAGGCTGTCCCGAGCGAATTCTTGGATATAGACCGCAAAGAACGCGCCAACATGCCGTTCTTCGATCTGACTCTGCGTCCGCCGCAGGAACGTACCTGCGACTTCGACGATGTCGTCATCGAGTTCGACGCGGCGCGCGCCATGGCTGAGGCGGCCCGTTGTATCCATTGCCCCGACCCCGCACCGTGTATGCTCGCCTGTCCCACGCACAACGACATCCCCTCGGCCATGTGGCTCATTGAGCAGGGACGCTTCACCCAGGCGGCCAACTTGTATCACCAGACCAGTTCCCTGCCCGAAATCTGCGGACGCGTCTGCCCGCACGAACAACTCTGCCAGGGCTCCTGCGTCCTCAATAAACATCACACGCCTGTCCTGTGCGGTCAGTTGGAAGTCTTCTCAGTGGATCACCAGCGATGTACACAGGGCTATGTCATTCCGCTGGGCACGCCGACCGGTAAAAAAGTCGCCATCATCGGCGCGGGGCCGGCGGGACTCGCGTGCGCCGAGCAGTTGGTTCGCTTCGGCCACGAGGCGACCATCTTCGAGTCCAAGCCTGCGCCGGGCGGACTGCTGGTCTATGGCATCCCCAACTTCAAACTCCCCAAGGACGTGATGAATGAAAAATGGGAGGAGTTGGAGCGCGCCGGCGTCAAGTTCGTCCCCAATACCTACATCGGAAAAGATAAGACCATTGACGACCTGTTCGCCGAGGGCTTCGAGGCGGTTTTCATCGGCGTCGGGTCGGAAGTTGACGCGAAGATGGAGGACACGCCCGGCACCGACCTGCCCGGCGTCTATGAGGCGACCGATTTCCTCATCCGCGGCAACGTGGACCCCGACCTGCTCCCGATAAACATGTGCACTCCGCTCGAAGTCGGCAAGCGCGTTGCCGTCATCGGCGGCGGCGACACCGCTTCCGACTGCCTACGCACCGCCCTGCGCCTCGGCGCCGAGGAAGTGACCTGTCTCTACCGCAGAACCGAGAAGGAAATGCCCGGCGGAAAGAAAGACCGCCAGATGGCCAAGGACGAGGGCGCCAAATACCGTTTTCTCACCCAGCCCGTCAAGTTCATCGCGGGCGAGGACGGTAAACTGGCCGCGATCGAATGTCTCGAAATGAAACTCGGCGAGCCCGATGCAAAAGGCCGCCGCAAACCCGTTCCGATCGAAGGCTCGAATTTCAGCATCGCCTGCGACACGGCCGTGCTGGCGCTCGGCTACTGGCCCGACCCGGTGATTGGGAAGACCACGCCGAATCTCGAAGTCCATGACTGGGGTCTGATCACCGTCACAGACAAAGCCACAGGTGCAACGACTCGCCCGGGCGTCTTCTCCGGGGGCGACTGCGTCACCGGGCCAGACCTCGTAGTCACCGCGATGGTCGGCGGACGCAAAGCCGCCCGCGCCATTGACGAATATCTGCGTAACAAATGATCCCCCTTGAGGGAAGGGACACGCGCAGGGACGACCGGCTGGGCGTCCCTGCTTTGTTATAATCTCCGCCATGCTCTTGCGCATTCAACGCTACATCGCCCTGGCAATCTATCTTTTTATCCTGGTCATGTCCACAGGCAGCGACTCTCCTCTCATCGGCGATGAAATAGACCGCGCTCGCGCCTTCACCCGTCCGCTCGAATTCGAATACACCTCCTGGACCGTCAATGCCATGTGGATCAAACTCCAACAGGGCGCGCTGGGACTTCCGTTTTACATGGATCGCGCGGGTCGCAAACAAGCCGTCGTCGAATACTTACGCGTCACGCGCGCCATCCTGGTCGCCGAAGCGCGATTAAGTCTGCTCTACTCCGACCCTGCTATCACGGACAAACCATCTGCTTCCATCCACCTGCGCGCCGAACTCGAAGCGCTCTACGCGCGCCAATCCCAACTTGCGCCACTGGCCGAATCCGTTTTACAGGAGCAGGTCTCGATCATCCTCGCCGAACAAGGCCTCACTCTCGGCGGTCAGCCCCTGCCGCCCGTGCTGTATCGCGTCACGCCATTGCCGATGGCGCTCATCATCTCCCCGCGCGGCCGCATCGAACAAACCACCAGCATCACTGTCCTGCCCGACCTGAGCATCGAACAACAGGAACACCTCGAAGCCCAGGTTGCCGAAGCACTGGATGTCTCCACCCTGGTCGTGCCCATCGGCGGCCTGGGCGTCTACCCCACCATGATTCTACGCACCGCCGACCTGCGCTGGACGACCGGCGTCATCGCGCACGAATGGACGCACAACTACCTCACCCTGCGTCCGCTCGGCATGAACTACGGCACCACACCCGAACTGCGCACCATGAACGAGACGGCCGCATCCATCGTGGAAAACGAAATCGGGCCGCTTGTCTTGGCGCGCTTCTATCCCGAACTGACCGCCGCCTCTTTCCCGGACTCCGGCCTGACCGCGCTTCCGAAAGACCGCCTCCAGCCCGACGACCCCGCGCCCTTCGATTTTCGCGCCGAGATGCACACCACCCGCGTCCGCGCGGACGAACTGCTCGCGGCGGGAAAAATCGAAGAGGCGGAAGCCTATATGGAACAGCGCCGCCAATTCTTCTGGGACAACGGCTACGCCATCCGCAAACTCAACCAGGCCTATTTCGCTTTTTACGGCGCCTACGCGGACGTGCCCGGCGGCCCGGCCGGCGAAGACCCCGTCGGCCCGGCGGTGCGCGCCCTGCGCGAGCAAAGCGCGTCGCTGGCGGATTTCGTCAACACCATCGCAGGGATGTCTTCATTCGAGGAATTGCTGGAAGCAGTCAACCAGACCCAATAAAGGAAGCCTTCATGCGCCATTCGCTTCGCTGGATATTCACGCTCATCCTGATTGATTTCCTCCTTTCATCCTGCGGCGGGCAGACGCCCCCCCCGTCCATATCCACCCTGCCGCCTCAGGCATTTGCCTCGCCCGTTCCCACACAGCCTGCCTGCACAGTGGTCGCAGCTGCACCGACGCCCGCGCCCGATGACCCGTCACGCTTCGCGCCTGTCTCCGCTGAGGACCGGATTCTCGGTCCCGCCGACGCGCCGGTGACCATTGTCATCTACGACGACTTCCAATGCACAGATTGCAACTATTTACCTCTGCGCGACTGGCTCATCAAGGAGCACGCCGACCAGGTGCGTTTTGTCTTTCGCGTATTTCCTTATCCCGACCAGTTCGATAAGGGCCTGCTGGCCGCGCAGGCCGCCGAGGCCGCCGGGTTGCAGGATAAATTCTGGGACATGCATGACCTGCTCTTCCAGCGACAGGCAGATTGGGTGAATCTCGCACCGGCAGAGTTCGAGGCATGGGTCGAGGCGCGGGCCGCGGAACTCGGGCTGGATCCGACGCGGTTCGAGTCCGACTTCGATAGCGCCGCGGTCCAAGCCAGGGTCCAGAAAGCCGCGGACGACGGCGTCGCCGCGGGAATCCCTGTGCTTCCATTTCTGCTCATCAACGGACAGATCTACAGCGGGCCCACCGATTACGTTTCCCTCGACCGCGTCGTCAGCCTGATCGCCCTGGGCGAACGACAGTTTTCATCCTGCCCGCCGTTCGAGATTGACGCGACCAAGCAATACATCGCCACATTGAAAACCGAGAAGGGCGATGTGGTGATCGAGCTGTACGCGGATAAAGCGCCTTTCACGGTCAACAGTTTCGTGTTCCTGGCGCGGCGGGGCTGGTTCGACAACATCACCTGGCACCGCGTCCTGCCCGGCTTCGTGGCTCAGACCGGCGATCCCAGCGGCACGGGAGCAGGCAATCCCGGCTATTTCATCATCAACGAGACCGAAGCAGGCCTGAAGTTTGACGGCCCCGGCCTGGTGGGCATGGCCAATTCGGGTATTGACACGAACGGCAGTCAGTTCTTCATCACTTACGACGCCGCGCCACATCTGGACGGCGGAGGCTACACCGTGTTCGGCCGCGTGCTGAGTGGTATGGATGTGCTGGCGCAGTTGACGCCGCGCGACCCGCAGCCGGGAGTCTACCTGCCTCCGGGGGACAGATTGATCACGGTGATCATCGAGGAGCGGTAACATGGATCCAGCCGACCGGGGCTACAACTTACGCTCGTACATTCTCGCCATCAGCGGTTCGATCCTTGCACTCGGCGCGCTATGCGCGGGAGCGACTCTTTTCATCTTTGTTCTGATTGACCCGGCAGTGTTCACGGACAGAAATGATCCTGTCACGCCGCTCCAGGTAAATCTGCTTGCCTCGAGCCTGATCATCATGGGCGGATTGCTGGTCCCGGCGGTCGTGTTCAGCATACGGAACATACTTGGAAGATCACAACCTGTCCTCACCCTGCGCGGACTGAAGTGGTGGGAATGGATCATCCTGCTCCTCGCGTGGATCGGCGTCCTGATTCTGGCAACCGCCCTGTTCAACAACCGGATGGCGGAGTGGATTATTCCGGCGCTTCAGGCGCTGGGTGTGCTTCTGCCAATTTACGTTCTTGTTCGGGTTGCAGCCGCGGGAATCGAACTCGGCACACGCCAGCACGCCTGGGGCGCGTTCGCCAGCGGTATGACGCTCAGTCCTCTGCTATCCGCAATGATTGAAATCGTGATCATCGCCCTGTCGGTGATCGGATTGGGGTTGTATCTGGCCTTGAACCCGGGGACTTTCAGCACGCTCGAATCGCTCGTGCGGCAACTCGAGCGCGCCTCCAGCCTGGAACAAATGTTGACATTGCTCGGTCCGTTCCTGCGCAATCCGCTGACTCTGTTCAGCGCCCTGTTTTACTTTTCCGCCCTGACACCGTTCATCGAGGAGCCCGTCAAATCCATCGGCGTCTGGCTGGGATTCGACCACCTGCGTTCCCCGGCGCAGGGATTCGCGTTGGGGGCTTTGTGCGGCGCGGGCTTCGCCCTGGTGGAATCCATGTTCGCGACCTTCTCGCCTGACAAGACGTGGGGTATCGCTTTTCTCACCCGTTCTGCCAGCGGGCTGATGCACATCGCTGCATCCGGGTTGATTGGCTGGGGTATCGCGCGGGCGCGGCAGAGTCGGCGTTATCTTCCCTTGATTGGAACATATGCCCTCGGCATGATGATCCACGGCGTGTGGAACGGCGCGGCCATCTCGATTGTGGCCGGTGGTCTGCGCATTGCGCTGAACGCCGTCTCCCACGATATCGACCTTCTCGGAATCTTGATGGTGTTGGGAGGGGCGGGTCTCCTTTTCGTCATGATCGTTGCAATTCTCGTCTTTCTGCTCCTCTTTAACTACCAGCTTCGCATGGGAGGTCAGCCGAAACTGGAAACCTCGAGCACGGAAATGCAGACCAACGGAACGATGTGATAAGATAACATCATGCCCTGGCAGAAATCTTCCACGCACACATCCGCTGGCGACCTCATTCAACTGGTCGGCCTGCGGCACAAACACTTCATTCTTACCCTCGCCGAAGAAGGCGAACTGCAAACCCACCGCGGCGTTATCAAGCACAGCGATTTAATCGGCAGGCCCTGGGGGAGCCAGGTCTTCAGTCACATGGGTGCGCCGTTCTTCCTGCTTCAGCCGTCGCTGGCAGACATCCTCAACGAACTGCCGCGCAACACCCAGATCATGTACCCGAAGGACATCGGCTACATCCTCATCACCATGGGTGTCGGTCCCGGCCAGCACGTGATGGAAGCAGGCAGCGGCTCGGGTTCGATGACCATCGCCCTGGCGCACGCCGTCGGCGCGGAGGGACGCGTCACGTCGTACGAGGTCCGCCCCGACATGCAGAACTTGGCGCGCAAGAATGTGTCCCGACTCGGCCTCGAATCGCGCGTGGACTTCAAACTGCGCGACATCGTCGAGGGCTTCGACGAGACCGACGCGGACGCCTTCTTCCTCGACGTGCCGAATCCCTTCGATTACATCGGGCAGGTGCGCGCCGCCCTCAAGCCGGGCGGATTCCTGTGCAGTCTCGTGCCAACCGTGAATCAAGTGGAGGAACTGCTCCATGCTTTACGCCGCGAGCACTTCGCCTTCCTCGAAGTCTGCGAGATCTTCCTGCGCTACTTCAAACCGGAGCCGCGCCGCCTGCGTCCTACGGATCGCATGGTGGCTCATACAGGCTTCCTTATTTTTGGCCGCAAAATCACCTTGAGCGACGACCCGCGCGGCAAGGAACTGCTGGCCGAGGTCGGCGCGGACAAGCAGGAAGACCGGTCCGAATAGAAAACCAACAAGGAGAGAACCCGATGCGCCGAAGAGCCTTCCGTCCCATGCGCCGCGCCCTGCGGCGGGCATTGACTCCAAACATCCCTCCCGCGCTCCAGCGCGCCAACCAGTTGATGGCCGCGGGCGATTATGCCGCCGCGGCGGCAACCTTCGCGGACCTCGCCCAGCGCGCCGAAGGAAATTTCCCACAACACGCGCCGTCCCTGTACATGCAGGCGGGACGCGCCGCCATCCTCAGCGGGCAGACGAAAATGGGCGTTGCCCACCTGCGCCGCGGCCTGACCCTGTTCGCTTCGCAGGGACGCTTCGAGCGGATGCAGGCCTTCGGTCAGCGCGCCGTGGAGGAACTCAGCGCCCGCGGCCTGACCGCCGAAGCGACGGAAATCGCCAATGTGCTCCAGGCTAACCTGCCCCAAAGGGGCATCGCCGCCGCAGGCCCGGCCAAGAAGCCCATCCTCCCCACCCATTGTCCCGGCTGTGGCGCGCCCGTCCGCCCGGACGAAGTCGAATGGCTGGACGAAGCGACCGCCGAATGCGCCTTCTGCGGCAGTCCCGTCCGCGCGGAAAGTTAGTCGGCGATGGAGTCCAAAGTCTCCCGACCTTGGACTCTGCTCTATGGTGAAATGAAAATCCTGACCGAGGATGAAATCGCGTTCCGCCTGCGCGCCGCGCGCGAATCGCGTTCCAGCGATGGCTACGCCGAGACTGACGCGCCCGCCGATTCGCTCAAATGCGCCGCGGTGCTCGTGCCGCTGGTCTGGCATTCGGACGAGTGGCACATCCTCTTCACCCGCCGCACGGATCGCGTCGAATCGCATAAGGGACAGGTCTCCTTCCCCGGCGGCGCGTGCAACGATGGCGAATCCACGCCGGAGGAAACCGCCCTGCGCGAAGCCGCAGAGGAGATTGGCCTCTCTGCAAAAGACGTCCGCGTTCTAGGGCGGCTGAATGAGATGGTCACAATTTCATACTACCGCGTCACGCCGGTCGTGGGCGTCATTCGCTGGCCGGCCGTGTTCCGTCCGGCGAGCGCGGAGGTAGCGCGCGTCTTTACCATGCCGCTGAAATGGCTGGCGGATAAGTCCAATCGCTGGGAATTTACGATGCCCGGGCGAAACCGCAGTGTGATCTTTTATCACCCCTTCGATGGTGAATTACTCTGGGGCGCGACGGCGCGCATGACCGTGGATTTCATTAACACACTCTCACCCTAAGCGAGATCCAATATCGGCCAACGTCTGAGGCGCTGGAGTCTGTGAAAAAACAATGACGGCCAAATGGCCGTCATTGTCATTTGAGAAGGGATTCTTCCTATTCCTTCTTGGCTTCTTTGTCTTCCTCTTCGGGCACTTCCTCTTCCTTCTTGCCCTTCTCGATCACCTCGGGCTCCTCGACCACGCCCGGCACCGCTTCGACCACCACCTCTTCTTCCTTGGCCGGGGCCGTGGCGTTCACGATCATCTCGTCGGGACTGCTCAACACCTTGATCTTCTCCGAGAAGACCAGGTCGCGCACATGGATGCCGTCGCCGATCTTGACCAACGGCGATATATCCACCGTGATGCGTTCGGGCAGGTCGGCCGGGAGACACTCCACTTCCAGCTCGGTCAGGCCGTTGACCAGGATCGCGCTGTAGTCTTTCACCGCCAGCGATGTACCGGTCAATTCGACGCGGACGGTGGCGCGCAGTTTCTCGTCCAGCGAGACCGCCAGAAAGTCCACGTGCAGGAGGCGGTTCTTCAGGAAGTCGCGCTGCCGCTCGCGCACCAGCGCCGGGTATTCCTTCCCCTCCAGTTCGATCGTCACCAGACTGGACGAGGTCACCCGCGAAAGTGCCAGCGACGCCGAATGCGCGTCCAGCGCAATCGCAACCGGCTTCTCCATGCGGCGGCCATACAGCACGCCCGGCAACTGTCCGCCGCGGCGCATGGCTTTCACCTGCTTGCCGGTCACGTCGCGCCGGGTTGCCTTCAGTACAACTTTCTCCATCTTTTCCATCCTCGAGCGCCTCTCACCCGTAACGCCGAATTAATTCGGCGTTACAAGTTACCTTCGCTCTACAAAAATTTCCACCAGCGCCAAAGCGCCGGGGATTGACTATTTACGGCGGAACGCGATCCTGCCCACCAGCAGGATCAGCCCCGCGAACAAACCACCGACCAGTCCTGCGATGACCGCGCCGCGCGTATCCACCACCGTGTGGACTTCGCCCTCGACGCGTCCCGCCAGCAGCACCAGCGACTCGATCCGCGCCCCGCGCACCTCACGGCCTGCCACCGCGCCCACGTAGGAATTCTCCACCTGGACCGTGTTCGCCGCGACCGCGCCCGCCAACCCCTGCACATGAACGGTCTCAGCGCGCACCGCGCCGATGCCCCCGTTGGTCACGCGGACTTCGTCCGCCTGCACCGCGCCCAGCGCGCTCTCATGCGAGGTGACCTGCACCGCCTTCACTTGCGCGGCCATGCTCAGGTGCAGTTCCACTTCCTCGGCCTGCACACTGCCCGCGCCGCTCTGGTTCATGCGGACGAGTTCGGCCTGCACCGAATCGACGTCGCTTTGCGTGATGTTCACGACCTGCGGGGACTCGGTCTCTTCGGCGGGAACGGGGGTGGGTTCGGACATTGTCGTTTCCAATCAACAGGCAAAAAAGTCGCCTCCGAGCGGAGGCGGTTTCACCTGCGGACGTGATTTTAGCCGCCGCGTGAAGAATCGTCAAGATGGATCCCCGATCTCAAACCCCGGTAGGGGCGGGAGACCCGCGCCGAGCGAGAGTTCGCCGATTCTAGCACGACGCCCGCGACCGTAACGGTATAATCAGCCCCATGCGCCGCTACATCTACTTCACCGTCTTTGCCGCAGGCATGACCACTCTCGCCGCCGAGTTCGGCGCTTCGCGACTCTTGCAGATGCGCTTCGGCAACATCAACCTGGTCTGGGCGGTCATCATCGGTCTGATCCTCATCTACTTTGCAATCGGATACACCGTTGGCGGCCGCCGCGCCGACCGCTTTCCCCACCCCGAAGCCATGTTCACCGTCCTCGCCTGGGGCGGCGTGACTCTTGGCCTCGTGCCCGTCGTTGCACAGCCTGTCCTGCTGGCCTCTGCGGCGGCTTTCGAAGCCCTCAACCTTGGCGTGCTGGCGGTCGCGTTTCTCGGCACACTCATCCTGTTCAGCGTTCCAGTGACTTTGCTGGCGATGGCCTCGCCCTTCGCCATCCGCATCAGCCTCGATGACACCCACAAGGCTGGCAACGTTTCTGGGAATCTCTACGCGCTGTCCACGATTGGCTCGGTGTTGGGCGCGTTCCTGCCCACGCTGGTCTTGTTTCCGCTCATCGGCACCAGCCGCACCATCCTTTTCTTCGGGGCGTTCATTTTGCTCGTGGCGGTCATCGGTCTCTTCATCAGCCGCGCCAGGCAGAAAGGCTTTCTGTTTTCTGCCATGCTGATCCTTCTCCTCATCTTCATGGCCGTCGGCGATTTCCACGTCAAGGATTCGCCCGGCCAGGTCTACGAGACCGAGTCGGCCTACAACTACATTCAGGTGCAACAGGTCAACGGCTTCACCCTCCTGCGCCTGAACGACGGCCAGGGCATCCACTCCATCTATCATCCCGATACGCTCTTCTACGGCGGCCCGTGGGAGCACTTCCTCGTCGGGCCATTTTTCAATCCCGATACTTCCCCGGCCGACGTACAGCGCGTCGCCATCATCGGACTGGCGGCGGGCACCACCGCCCGACAGGTCACTGCCGCCTTCGGTCCCATTCCGATGGACGGCATCGAGATCGACCCACAGATCGTCGCGGTTGGGCGCGAGTATTTCGATATGACCATGCCCAACCTGAACGTCATCATCGCCGACGGGCGCTGGGGACTCGAGCACAGCCGCGAGCAATACGACATCATCGCCGTGGACGCCTATCGTCCGCCGTACATTCCTCCGCACCTGACCACGCGCGAGTTTTTCGAGATCGCCGCTTCGCACCTGACCTCGACCGGTGTGCTGACCATCAACGTGGGCCGCGCCCCCGGCGACCGCCGCCTGATTGACGGCCTCGCCACGACGATGGCGTCTGTCTTCCCAACTGTCCATGTGATGGATATACCAGGCACATTGAATTCGATCCTGTACGCCACCATGCAGCCCACGCGGCCCGAAGATTTGGCCGCCAACCTGCTGGCGCTGGCAGACGACCCGTCCACGCCGCCGATCTTGCTGCAGGCGGTGCAATCCGCGTTTGCCAACCTCCAGCCCGGCTACGAGACGACACAGGTCTTCACCGACGATCTTGCGCCCATCGAGTGGATCACGAACAGCCTGGTCATCAATTTCTTTTTGACCGGCGACTTGGACGCGTTGAGATAACAAAGTTCTTCGCGCTGAGCGAAGCGTAGCGGAGACGAAGCGCGATATGGATATAAATACAAAAATGAACCCTCGCCTCTCTTCTTTCCTCTCTTTCCTCATCACCCTCCTCACGCCGATCTTCCTGACCGGCCTCGCTCTGCGGCTCCTGCTCACGCCCCTCTTCCCACAGATCGAGTATCGTGTGCCGGGCTTCCCAGCCGATGATTATGGCTTCACTTTGGAAGACCGCCTCCACTGGTCGAAATTCGCGGTGGAATACCTGGTCAACGACGCGGACATCTCGTATCTTGGCAACCTGCAATTCGACGATGGCGGTCCGCTTTTCAACGAGCGCGAACTGCGCCACATGCAGGATGTCAAGGCTGTGACGCGCGGCGCGCTGGCCGCGTTCTATGCCGCGGCCATCGTCCTTGCCGCGCTCGGGCTGTGGGCCGGGGGCGGGGACTGGCAGCCGGCTTATCGTCAAAGCTTGAGGCGGGGCGGCTGGCTGATGGTCGCGCTGGCCGCGCTGATCGGGGTCGTCGTGGCGGCCGGCATGTCCCTGTCCCCTGACCTGTTCTGGGCCTTCTTCAGCGGATTCCACGCCCTGTTCTTCGAGGGTGATTCGTGGCTGTTCCTGTATTCGGATACGCTCATCCGTCTCTTCCCCCTGCGCTTCTGGCAGGACGCGTTTTTGTGGGCCGCGGTCATCGCGCTGGGCGGCGGGCTGGCACTCGGACTGGGCTTGAAACCAAGACGGGTGACCCCGTCCCCACATGATGTATAATTCTTTGCGAGGAGAAACGCCGTGACTGATTTATCGTTGAAAGACCGCGTAGCCGTTGTGACCGGGGCCTCGCGCGGCATCGGGCGCGCCATTGCCCTTGAGTTTGCCCGACGAGGCGCCCGCGTCGTGATTAACTACAACAAGTCGTCTAAGGCCGCGGAGGAAGTGGTCCAGGCCATTCAGGCGGAAGGCGGCAAGGCTGCCGCGTTCCAGGCGGACGTCTCGGATTTCAAGCAGGCCGAGGCGCTGATCAAATTCGCGGTGGAGATCTTCGGCGACCTGCACATCCTCGTCAACAATGCGGGCATTACCAAGGACACGCTCATCATGATGATGTCCGAAGCGGACTGGGATTCGGTCATTGACACCAACCTCAAAAGCACCTTCAATTGCTCGAAGGCGGCCGTCAAGCATATGATGCGCAAACGCTACGGACGCATCGTCAACATGGCTTCGGTGGCGGGACAGATGGGTAACCCCGGCCAGACCAACTATTCCGCTTCCAAAGGCGGACAGATCGCCTTCACCAAGGCGCTGGCGCGCGAGGTGGCCTCTCGCAATATCACCGTCAACGCGCTGGCGCCCGGCTTCGTGGACACGGAAATCCTCGATGCCATGTCGCCCGAAACGCTGGAGGCCGCACTCAAACTGGTGCCGCTGGCGCGCAAAGGCACGCCGGAAGAGGTCGCTTACGCCGCGGCCTTCCTCGCCTCGGACCAGGCCGCGTTCATCACCGGCCAGGTGCTGGGCGTGGACGGCGGCATGGCAATGATGTAGCGCGAGATGAATCTCGCAGTATTGTGGAGAATTTCATGACCAAAAACGATACCCCCGGCAAGACCACCGTTTCGCCCGACGTGCTCGTCACCATCGCGCGGCTGGCGGCGCTGAGCGTACCCGGCGTCAGCCGCATGGCGCCCGTTTCGGGTGGAGTCAACCGCCTGTTCCGCCGCGGAATCGGAGACGGCGTCCGCATCGAGGTTCAAGAGAACAGCGTCTTCGCCGACCTGTATGTCATCCTCAAACAGGATGTCAACATCCGCGAGGTCAGCCGCAACCTTCAGAAGCAGGTGGCGCGCGCCGTGCAGGAAATGGTTGGCATGGACGTTGGCCAGATTGACATCCACATCGAAGATATAGACTACGAGGAAGTTGCAGAGGCCTGACCGAATGAAATCCCGCACCAGGGCGCGCGGCATCGCCCTGCAAGTACTTTACGAAGTTGATCTCGCACAACACCCCGCGGCGGAAGCCTTCCAGGCCCGGCTGGTGGAGACGCCGCTGGCCGAAGACCTGGCCGATTTCGCCCGGCAGATCGTCTTCGGCGTACTTCCCCTCACCAAAGAGCTCGACGAATTGATCGCACGATACGCCCCCGAGTGGCCGCTCGAACAGATCGCGGCTATTGATCGCAACATCCTGCGCATGGCGTTGTGGGAGTTCACATTCCAGCGCGAGACGCCCATCAAGGTCGCCATCAACGAAGCGGTGGAACTCGCCAAGCAGTTCGGCTCCGACAGCGCCCCGCGTTTCGTCAACGGCGTGCTGGGCAGCCTCGCCGATCATCAGCATGAGATCCAGCAGATACTTGGGGCATTGGAGTAAAAAGGCCAAATGGAAATCCTCGGCATCGGTCCCACAGAACTAGTATTCATTTTTATTATTGCCTTGATCCTGCTCGGTCCCAAAGATATGCAAAAAGCCGGGAGGACAGTCGGTGTGTGGCTCAATAAGATCGTCTCGTCCGAATGGTGGCGCGCGGCCCGCGACACCTCGCGCGAGCTGAGTCACCTGCCCAACCGGCTGATGCGCGAGGCCAACCTGGCCGAGGTGGAATTGCGCCAGACGATGACTGAGACCGATCCCGCCTCGCGCAAACCGGACCTCCGGCCGGACTCTGCCACGGAAAACTCAATCGCGCCTCCGGTCAGCCAGCCGTTTAATTCCGCCCCGCCCGCGGGTCCCTCCAAAGCGGCCGGCGCCGGGAAGTCCGCCGCGAGGAAATCCCCTTCGCGCTCAAAGAAAACGACCGATGCGTAAATTCTTCAAAGGCCTCTGGCGGGTCATTACATTCCCATTTCGTTTGATCTACTGGGTCTTCTCAGCTCCCTTCCGCGGCATCGCCTGGCTCGTGAAAACGTTGAACACCGAACCTGAGGAACACCCGCTTGGGGAGATGCTGATTTCCGCCATCGCGGACAAGGAAGTCCGCCAATCGCTTTGGAATCACATCGAAGACCTGCGCAAATATCTTCTGTACTCGGTGGGCTGGCTGGCGCTTGCCGTCGCGATCTCATTCGCCTTTACACAAAGACTGATCGAATTCCTGGCCCAGCCCGTGGGCGGACTGGGCGCGCTGAAAGCCATCGAAGTGACCGAGTCCATTGGCGTGTTTATGCGCGTCGCCCTGCTGGCCGGGATCGCCGCGGCCCTGCCGTTCATTGCTTTCACGTTCTGGCTCTTCGCCGTGCCCGGCCTGACCAAAAAGGAACGACGCGATTCGCTGGCCGGCATTCCCCTCGCCGCGATCCTTTTCCTCGGCGGCATGGCCTTTGCGTATTTCATTATGCTTCCTACCGCTTTGCCGTTCCTGCTCAACTTCATGGGCATCCAGGCCGAACTGCGCCCGGCCTCCTATTTCAACTTCGTCACCGGCATCATGTTCTGGCTGGGGGCCGCCTTCGAATTCCCGCTGGTCATCTATATTCTGACGAGAATCGGTCTCGTGAAACCGCAGGTGCTTGCACAGCAATGGAAACTTGCCATCGTGATCATCTCGATTCTGGCCGCGGCCATTACTCCCACCGTGGACCCGGTCAATATGGCGCTGGTCATGTTGCCGATGAGTTTGTTATATTTCGTCAGTATCGGTTTAAGTTTTCTCGCGTATACCGGCAGGAAGAAAAGCCAGGCCGCCTGATGCGCCCGCCGGAGGAGAGGATATGAAGAAGCACTTCAATTCGCAAAAGACCGTCGCCCTGATCCTGACCGCCGCGCTGCTGGTCACACCGGCTTGTACGCTGTCCTTGTTCGATTTTCCCGACATCGGACTTCCCAGCCAGCCGACCGAGGTGGCCGTTCCCACGCCCACGCCCCTGCCCCAAGCACAGGTGACTTTCCGCGTCGTCATTCCCGCGCCGCTCGCTCCCAACGAGACTCTCGCCATCAGCCTGCTCGATGAGGTCACCGGGCTGGCTCTCAACCCGGTCAACTACCCGATGCAGGCGCGCGACCTGTTGACGTACACCATCACCCTGCCCTTGGCAACCGGCTCGGTGGTTAAATATCGTTACGTGCGCATGTCGGGTGGAGCAGTTCAGGAATACACTGCTTTCCAAACGCCAATCCGCTACCGCTTGTACTACGTCACCGGCCCGGCCGAAACCTCGGACATCGTGGCAGGTTGGGCAGACCGGCCATTCGTGGGTCAGATCGGCGGGGTGCAGGGACAGGCACTCAATCCAGATAACGGCGCGCCTCTCTCGAACATCCTCGTCAGCGCGGGAGGCATCCAATCCTTCACCGATTCAGCCGGTCGATTCAACCTGCAGGGACTGCCCGTTGGCGTGCATACGGTCGTCGGTTACGCAATGGATGGCATGTACGCCGCGTTCCAGCAGGGCGCGTCTGTGGCGGATGGTCTCAACACACCCGTGGATGTGCGCATGAGGCCCGTGCAACTCGCCAATGTGACCTTTACCGTGCGCGTGCCGAACAACACAGTGGACGGCGCGCCCATCCGCATTGCAGGCAACCTGTTCCAATTAGGCAATTCCTTCGCGGATCTGAGAGGCGGTTTGAGTTCCGTTGCAGACCGCATGCCAGTCATGTTGAAGACGGGAGAGCGGACCTACTCCCTGAGTCTGCAACTGCCCGTCGGTGCAGACCTGCGTTACAAGTACACAATGGGCGACGGCTTCTGGAACGCCGAACACAAAGAAAACGGCGAGTATCAGGTGCGGCAGGTCATCATTCCGGCCGGCGGAATCTCGGTCGAAGATCGGGTCGAAACGTGGCAGACCGGGCCGTCCGCGCCCATTCTGTTCGAGGTGACTGTTCCGCCCAACACACCGGCCGGCGACATCATTTACATTCAATTCAACCCCTATGGTTGGACAGAACCTTTGCCGATGTGGCATATCGCAAACAATCAATGGGCCTTCAAACTGTTCAGCCCGCTCAACATCCTTGGCAATTTCGGTTATCGCTACTGCCGCAACGGACAATGCGGTTCCGCCGACGACGTGGCGACCCAGGGCGCCTCCTCGCCCGGACGACAGGTTGCCACTGCGCTTTTCGAGCAAGACATCCAAGACACCGTCACCGGCTGGGCCTGGCTCACCGCCAGTGGGCCGGCCACAGTGGTCAGCACAACGGTCACGGCGCGCGCTGGCTCGTTCTGGGCGGGCGTGGAAATGCAATCCCATTTCCAGCCGAACTGGTCCTCCTATACCGCACTGGCGCTTCAAAACGTCCAGGGCATCGGTTCGAATTGGGTGATTCTTACTCCATCGTGGACATATCAACGCGCCCAGCCGCTGGTTTTCAATCCCATCCCTGCCATTGATCCGTTATGGGTCGAGACGACCGCGATGGTCAGCCAGGCGCGCGCGCTCAACTTGAACACGGCTGTCTTTCCACAAGTGCACTTCCCCTCCAACGCGGCGGAATGGTGGAAGAGCGCCCCGCGCGATCCGACCTGGTGGAATCTCTGGTTCGATTACTACCGCGCCTTCGCGGTCAATTACGCCGACCTGGCCGCGCAGACCAACGCTCAGGCGCTCATCCTCGGCGGCGATTGGCTTGGCCCCGCGCTTCCCAATGGAACGCTCGCAGACGGGACCAGTTCCGGGGTCCCGGGCGACGCGGAGGCGCGCTGGCAGGCCGTTCTCACCGAGGTGCGCGCCCATTTCCGCGGGCAGGTCCTGTGGGCGCTGCCGTACACCGCGCCGAACCTGCAAACACCCGCCTTCCTTAGCAACACAGATGGGATCTATCTGCTCATCGCAGGAAACCTGAGCGAATCCCAAAATCCAACAAAAGAGGAACTGGCAACCGCGGCCGCGGCCCTGATCGATAACGGCGTGGCCCCGCTCCAATCGCTGGTGACCAAGCCGGTCTATTTGGCCTTCGGCTACCCCTCTATTTCGGGCGCGGGGGCCAACTGCCTGCCCATCGGCAACAACTGCCCGCAATGGTCCGCCCTCGACCAGCCCAACCCCGACCAGCCCGGCGCGGGACTCAACCTGCAATTGCAAGCCGACATTTACGAAGCACTGATGAATGCGGTCAATGCGCGGCCATGGGTGTACGGCGTGGTCAGCCGCGGCTATTACCCGCCCGCCATTTTGCAGGACAAATCCGCCTCGATCCACGGCAAGCCCGCTGCGGACGTGTTGTGGTATTGGTATCAGAGATTTTTGGGGATTGTAAAATAACCGATCACAGAAGCCGGGTTTCTCTGAGAAACCTGGTCTCTGATTTATTTCACCCTTTGAAAGATGATCAGCGATTTGGATTCGTAAACGGCCGACAACGAATCCGCTTCACGCGCGGAGCGGAGCAGGCTCGCCGTTGAATAGGCCAGGTCTGCATCCTCGGGCAAAATCTTAACCAGCAGATAATCGTAATCCAAACCTGTCTGTGTTGACCATTCCTCCACGCAGGCGAGGTCACTGCAATGCTGAAGGTCCACCAGCGTTTGATAGCGCGGGAAAAACTGGTCACCCAACAGCCATTCGTAACCCTGTAAGGTGCTTTGACTGCGCCGGCCCGTCAACGCGGGGAACCATTCCTGCAAGGGATCGGTCATCGAAAACTCGCGGCCGGTGACCAGCACGAAATTCCCATCGGCAGGCAGGTTTTCATTCACCCAATCCAGCGCGGCGCGGTCGCCCGCCGTCAGGCTGGTATTGACCAGTTGCAGGCCGAACACGCTCGCGCCCAACAGCATGTAGATTGCCATGCCGAGAAATGTGTTTCGCACCGCGCGCAGGTCGAACAGACTCTGCTCCTCGCGGCCGCGCGCCAGGGCAA
>DAOTXP010000203.1:0-13779 GCA_034435275.1 Anaerolineales bacterium
GCCGCTCGCTGAAATCGGGCAGGGAGTTGTAGTAGTCGTGCATCCCGTGCTCTTCGTGCATGTCGGTCGCGAAGAACACCTGTGAGACGAGCAGGTCGCGCGGGTCGCGGTAAATGAAATAGTTGACGCGCCCGCTCGAGGCGCCGCCCTGAACCTGTCGAAGGGTCAGGAAAGAGACGTTCTCGGGGGTAGCGTCCAAATATCCCCAGCCGATTACGCCGCGCGGAATGGAACGCAGATCGCGCAGGATCTCGTCCGCCGTCCTCCGTCCGCCGTCCTTGTTGATCGTGCGGACCGGCTCGGCCTCCACATAACGATACGGCATGATTTGCGTGAAGCCGTTGAGCACCTGCAACAACAGATGCGAGCCGCTCTTCGGCTTGGCATTGCCGAAGATGGGCGGCGCGTCATGGAAAGCGAGTCGCTTCCAACGCGCGATGGCTTGGACAGTCTTTCCGATGGGACGTAATGTGCGGCGGATGGATTGAGCCGGTTGGGGCACGGCGTGACCTTTTTGCCTTTGACGAGAGAACGACTTGCTGTGCCCTTACTCGTCGTTGACGCGGCGAAGTTTCTTGAGCGATGACTGCTCGCTCTCATACACTTTCTTCACGCCGTCGCCCAGCGAAGCTTCGGTGACGCGGATGTATTTGACCAGCCGCTCGAAGCCGCCGGGTTCGACGGACGCGGCCTGGTCGCTGCCCCACATGGCGCGGTCGAGCGTGAGGTGACGTTCCACCAGGCACGCCCCCAACGCGACGGCCACCGCCGAGGGGACAAGACCGACCTCATGTCCCGAATAGCCAATGGGGTTATGCGGAAATTCCCTGCGAAGCGTCTCGATCATTTTGAGATTCAGCTCTTCGGGTTCGCACGGATACGTGCTGGTGCAGTGCATGATGACGAGATTTTCCTCCCCCGCAACCTTCACCGCCTTGTGGATCTGCGCCATCGTGGACATGCCCGTCGAGAGGATAATCGGCTTGCCCGTCCTGCGAACGTGCTGGAGCAGGTTATGATCGGTAAGCGACGCGGACGGCACCTTGTAGGCAGGTGTGTCGAACTGCTCCATGAAATCCACGGCGGGTTCGTCCCACACCGAGACCATCCAGGCGACGCCCTTCTCTTTACAATAGCGGTCAATCTCGCGATACTGCGCCTCGTCGAACTCGACCTTGTAACGATATTCAATGTATGAGATGTAGCCCCAGGGTGTCTCGCGCATTTGACTCTTCTGCGCTTCGGGCGTGGACACATCGGGCGTGCGCTTCTGGAACTTGACCGCGTCCGCGCCCGCGTGCACCGCGGCGTTGATCATCTCTTTGGCGATGTTTAGGTCGCCGTTGTGGTTGATCCCGATCTCGGCGATGACGTAGGCAGGATGCCCGTCGCCGACCATGCGCTTTCCGATTTTGATTTCGCGTGCCATGTAATCTCCTTGAGCATGTTCTTGTCATTGCGAGGCGGCGTTCTTCTGCCGAAGCAATCTCCACTCCTGCGAGGAGATTGCTTCGCTGACGATGGTCTCGATACGCTTCGCTACTCGACCATCGTCAGCTCGCAATGACAGGCTATAGGTTCTTCAACACCAACTCGCATAACTCGCGCACCGCGCCGTGACCGCCGGGCCTGCTCAACACATGATCCGCGGCGCGCAGCACTTCGGGATACGCGTCCGCGACCGCCACGGCCCAGCCTGCGATCTCGAAGCACGGCAGGTCGTTCAGGTCGTTGCCGATGTAGATCACCTGCGACGCGTCCACCTGCTTTTCTGCGAGCAACTTCTTCAACGCCTCGCCCTTGCTGCGGATGTCAATTCCCTGCACAGACTCCACGCCCATCTTCTCGGCTCTGGCTTGGACAACGGGATTGGGTTCCGACGACAGGATCATGACTTCGATTCCGCGCTCTCTCAAATCCCTCACCCGCATCGAATCGGACCGTGAGGCGACCACCGTTTCGAGACCCTCCTCACTCGTCCAGACGCGGTTGTCGGTGATGACGCCGTCGAAGTCCGAGACAATCAGTTTAATGGTGGCTGGCATCGGACGCCGCGCGCGCCCCGCCCAAACCATGTCGAGTCCGCCCGCGGCGACGAGGTGCTCGTAGCGTGCCCAGTCTTGCAGATTATCAATGTCCACGGTGAAGCGCGGGTCAATCACGAGCGGGTAAATATTTTTTCCGCTCATCGAGCCATTGAGAATCGTCGCGGCGCGGGTCGCGTCGATGTGACCGGTCTGCCAGTAAACAGGCGGGAGGAACTGACGCGGCGCGTTGTACGGCTCGTCAATCCCGTCCACATCGAGTAGATTTTTCATCGGCGCGGATTCGCCGTTGGGCAGTCGCCACATCTTGTGCGGATTCTGTCCCGCGGGGACAACCCCGCGCACGCTGTCCGCGTTGGGATGCACGAGCAGGATTTCGATGGCCTTGTCCACCAGTCCGCGCGGACGGATGGGCGAGGTCGGGCGTAACTGCACGATCACATCGGGCTGGTAGCCCTCGTGTTCTTCCAGCCATTTCAGCGCGTGCTGGAAGACGGGCAGGTCGGTGGTGTTATCCTGTGCGAACTCGGCGGGACGCAGGAAAGGGGTCTCCGCGCCGAAATGACGCGCCACCGCCGCGATCTCCTCATCGTCCGTGCTGACGACGACACGCGTCACCGATTTCGACTGCTTCGCCGCGGCAATGCTCCAAGCGATGAGCGGGTAGCCCGCGAAGTCGCGAATGTTCTTGCGCGGGATGCCTTTCGAGCCTCCACGCGCGGGGATGAGGGCGAGAACCTCTGTCATGTTTGTTTCCTGTAGGGGCACAGCGGATGATTCAGAGATTTTGACAATTGATCGTCCCGCTGTGCCCTCACCATAATTACCACGCCGTCCACCCGCCATCAACGATGACATTGTTCCCTGTCATGTAAGACGATGCGTCCGACGCCAGGAACAGCAATGCGCCGTTCATCTCGTCCTTGCGCGCCATACGACCGAGGATGGTCTTGGCGGAATAATTCTGGACGAAATAGTCTTCGTGGTCGTTGAACACGCCGCCTGGGGTGAGCGCGTTGACGCGGATCTCCGTGCCCGCGTAATACGCGGCGAGATATTTGGTAAATCCCAACACACCCGCCTTGGTGACGGTGTAGTAAACAGGTTTGTACGCCACACGCTTGCCGTCTTTGATGTAAATCCGCTGGTCGGGACCATTCAGCCCATACGTGGAGCAGATGTTGATAATACTGCCCTTCTTGCCCTGCGCGACCATCTGCTGGACACATGCCTGCGTGACGAGGAACGTTCCCGTGAGATTCACATTCAACGCCGTGTTCCACTGTTCGAGCGGATAATCCTCGAACGCGCCGGGCGCGATTCCCTTCGCCGCCGCGTCGGGGTCGAACTTCGGGTCGAGGGCCGCGGAGTTGACGAGGATGTCCAGCCGCCCAAACGTCGAGACGACCGACGCGGCCATCGCGTTGACCGAGTCGGGATGGGTGATGTCGGTGGCAATTCCCACCGCGCGGAATCCGTCGCGGGTCAGGTCGTCGGCCACTTTTTTCGCGGCGTCCGCGTACAAGTCCACCACCGCGACCGCCGCGCCCGCCTCCGCGAGCGTGCGGCAGAATTCCCTGCCCAGCAGTCCCACACCGCCAGTGACCACCGCCACGCGGCCGGTCAGATCGAATTTTTCCTGGATCGTCATAACATCCTTTCAGGGCAAACCGTACAACTTATCGCCGCCCGATTTCAGAATCAGCGGCATACCTTCGGTCAGCGTCGGATCCACGGCATTGCTGTCGAAAACGGCCAGCACGGCGCGGCCTTCCAGAATCTCCTTCCGCAGGCGCGCCACGCCCTCCGCATAGCCCGGGCGCGCCTGCGCGGTGACCGGGTCGTATGAGTTCGGCAGGACATGCGCGCCGCGTCCGGTGTACAGATAGACTGCGCCCGGCTCGTTGGTGTAGATATCCACCTCATCGGGTAATCGGCGGATGGCGGTCATCACCTCCGAATCGTACCATTGGAAGGATGCGTACCCGGTGCCGCCGCGCGACAACTCGGCCACGGCTCGCGCCTGACTGACGGCGGACACGCTCAAGAGAAAGACTAACATCATGAGCACAACGCCGCGCCAAATTCGCTGACGTCGATTCCACAACCACATTCCCGCGCCGGTCAGCAGGAGGAGAAGAGGAAGATAAATCGGCGCGAGGATGCGCGCTTTGAGCGGCGTGCTGGCATCGAACAGGCTGATGGAAAAAAGCACAGCCGCAAGATAGCCGAAAATGTAGAGCGCATTTGTGAACGAGAGAGTTTCTCCGTTCCCATTGGCGGACGAAGC
The DNA here is from genome assembly GCA_034435275.1 of Anaerolineales bacterium. GTDB lineage: Bacteria > Chloroflexota > Anaerolineae > Anaerolineales > Villigracilaceae > JBFMCC01. The sequence goes on from DAOTXP010000203.1 coordinate 4,336, forward strand.
GAGAGCGAAAGCGCGCCACGCCAGCCAGATCAACAATCCCAGACCCAGAATTACCAGCACAGATGGAAAGAAGGCGGGCATCTTGATCAATGGCCGCTTCCATTCGAGAATGGGAACGAGGAACTCCGCGAACGTGCGCACGCCCAGTTGAATGTTCTCGGTTGTCGGCGGATGCCAGGCCAGCGAGCGATTGGTGGCGGTCCCGCCCAGCAGGCTGTTGCGGACCGCCCAGCCAACGGCCCAGGGAGCGAATCCTGCCAAATACGCCGCCCCGCCAATCAACCGTTTGCGCCAGGTATCGCGGATTACAAACAGGGCGGCCAGAAACGTCGCGACAAGAGCCAGGCCGGAGTAGCGCGTCAGATAAGCCAGCCCACTCAAAACGCCCGCCGCGACCAGCCAGTCGTACTCCCCGCTCCATTTTGGAGAGAGGCCGGGGGTGCGGGCTAAATCAAAGCATAAAAATGCCAGCAAACTGAAGAACAAAAAAAGCGGCTCGCTCATCGCCACGGCATGGACGCGCAGGAGCGAGTCGTTGACGATGAAGAGCGCCGCCAGCGCAATACCCGCAATGGAGGATTTCGTCATGCGCCAGCCGAGCAGACCGAGCCAGGCCGCGTTCAGGCCGAACAGAATTGCATTGAGGAAACGCGCCCCGCGCAGCGGATCGAATCCGCTGACGAGGCCGAGCAGGGCCAGCGTCCCTGAAAAGCCCGGCGGGAAATGGGTCACCGGCTGGTTGGATTCAAGCCAGGCCTCGCGATAACCCTGTCCCGCAAGCAGACTGCGAGCCCCGGCGATGTACGCAATTGCATCGTCGGACAAGCCGAGGCCCTCGGGAGTGGCCGTGAGGATGAGGCATGTCCCGGTAACGGCGAGCAGGATCAGGGTCAGAAAGGAAACGAGGCGGGACATATTACGCGTAGGGGCAGACAGCCGTCCGCCCCTACAGGAAACGTCAGTTCTGCGGCAGGAGGAAACCCTGCGCCTCAAGATACTCCACAATCCTGCGGGCGTTTTCTTCGGGCGTTGCGCCATAACCCTGCAGGGTGATCTCCGGGTCAACCGGCGGCTCGTAGGGGTCGTCCACGCCGGTGAAGCCCATCGGGTGGCCCTCAGCCATGGCGGTGCGGGCTTTGGCATACAGGCCTTTCACGTCGCGCTGTTCGCAGATCTCGACGGGCGTGTCCATGTAAACCATCACGAAGTTATCGGGACCGACGAACTTACGCGCCTCTTCGCGCGCCGCGCGGTAGGGACTGATGGCCGCGCACACCACCGCGCCGCCCGCGTGGACGATCTCGCCCGCCACGAAGCCGATGCGCAGGATGTTCGTGTCGCGGTCCTCCTTGCTGAAGCCGAGACCTTTCGACAGGTGCGTGCGCACCACATCGCCATCCAGGACGGTGATCTCACGGCCGCGCTCGAGCAGGAGGGCAGTCAGGACTTCACTTGTGGCCGACTTGCCCGACCCGCTCAGGCCGGTGAACCAGATGCAGAATCCCTGCTTGTGGCGCGGCGGATACATCTCGCGCAGAATCTCGGCGGTTTCGGGGCGCGTGAACCATTCAGGCAGAAGCCTTCCCTTGGCGAGATAATCATCGCGGACCTGTGTGCCAGAGATGTTGAGCACCTTCGCGCCTGGCGGGACATCCTTCTGTTCGACATAACGATCTTCGTCGGGCAGATAGACCAGTTCTTCGAAGGGAATCATCTTGACGCCCAGTTCAACCGCGTACTGCCTCATGATCTCCTGCGCGTCGTACGGACCGTAGAAGGGCTTGCCCGTGGAATCCTTGCCGGGTCCCGCGTGGTCGCGCCCGACGATGAAATGATTCGCGCCATGGTTGCGGCGGATGATGGCGTGAAGCAGGGCCTCCTTCGGCCCGGCCATTCTCATGGCAAGCGGAAGCAGGCTGAGGATGGTGCTCTTCTTATCGTAGTAGTTATCCACCAGCGCCTTGTAGATGCGGACGCGGGTGTAATGATCCACGTCGCCGGGTTTGGTCATACCGACCACAGGATGGATGATGAGCGAGCCTTTGACCTCGGCCGCGGCGCGCTTGGTCAGTTCCTCGTGGATGCGGTGCAGGGGGTTGCGCGTCTGGAACGCGACCACGTTGTCGTGTCCCATTTTCTCCAGGGCGGCGCGCACCTCGGCAGGCGTGCGGCGCAGTTCCTTGAAATCGTGATACTTCGGCATGTTCACGACCTTGAGAGGACCCGAAATACACACCTTGCCCCAGCGCGCCATTTCCGAGACCATCGGATGCTTGGGGTCGGTCGAGCCGTAGGCCAGCGCGGCCTCGGTCTCGAGGTCCCAGTGATAGACCTCGTCCAACTGCATAATGGCGATCACGTCGTTATTGGCATTGCGCAGGACGAGGTCTTCACCCACGGTCGGCAGTTCTTTGGGGTCGGCTGTCAAAGTAATGGGAAGCGGGAAGAGAGTCCCGTCCGCGAGGCGCATTTCGTGCAGGACCCGCTCGTAATCGGCCTTGCCCATGAAAGTCGTCAGCGGCGAGAACCCGCCATTGGCGAGCAGTTCCAGGTCGCACAAGTTGCGCATGGTGATCTTGATCGAAGGCAGTTTGGAAGCGCGCGCCAGTTGTTCTTCACGCTCCTTACCGGTCACGACCAGATTGACAAGTTTTCCGCCGTATGGGGGAATGAGATTGGCTTTCGGCATTTTTGCTCCAGAGGATTAGGCTGAGGTCAGGCATTCCTGACCACACGGGTAGTTGCAGAGGCCAATTATAGCGCAATTTTTCCAAAATTCATTCACTGAATTTTGGGATTAACGTTCGGCGCAATACTCGGTCTGAATGACTTCCATCACGAGAGGCGAAAGCCCCTGCATGTTGCCGAGCACGCGACAAGCCTGCTGGGCAACATAGGTGTCCGCCGCGATGACCGGCGACAGCTCTCTGAGACGGGCCGCCTCTCCTTCATGCGCGTACGCCTCGAGGAATGGCATCCACTCAATCAAATCCCCCGCTTCGTATCCCTGACGCAGGACCTGCTCGCCGATACGGACAATTTCCCCCCACTCCCCGCGTTGACGCGCCAGCGCGGCCTTCTCGTAGTAGTAACACCAGCCATGCTCCGGCTCCGGGCCGAAGAGAAACCCGGGCGGGGCATGAGCCGGCGCGTCCAGAACGACCTGCTCCGCCTCCGAATACGACCCGATCACGCGAATCGCATCCTGTTCGCGGGAGGAGTACACTGGCTGTTTCCCGTCAATGACCTGCACGCACGAGCCGAGGCCCGGCTGGGTCAGAATCAGGATGTTGCGATAATTCGGATATGTGGCGACCACGTTGTATTGGTCCTGGAAGGAACGTTGGCGGGTGAGCACTCTGGTGACGGTCGTTTCGTTCAACAGCAGGGCATAGATGCCGGTGGGGACCCCGCGCCCATCCAGAAGTTCGGGATAATAAACGTGGTTGGCCGGCCCCCAGACGAAGGAGGACTCCCGAATCCCATCGCGGGGGTAATTGGCGACAATAGTTGTCCCTTTCGTCATCTGCGGAACGCGCCAACTGACCTGCCACCAGAAGGCGCGCACGTCGGTCGAAAAATTCGCGTGATGTACTGCATTGGCATAATGAGTAACCGAAGCGGAAAACAACAGCAAAGCCACAAGTGCGGTCCGCAGGCGTGGCGCATTTATCTGATATAGAATGGAAACCAACACGATGACCGCCCCGGCCGAACTCACCAGTCCGTAACGCGAATAATTCGGAAAGATCACAGCCCGGTTCGCGACCATAACGGGCACCAGGCCACATACCGCCCAGGCGAATCCCAGCCAGAGGGACTCGCGTTGCCAATCCGTCGCGTTCTCCGTTTCTGCCTGTTGCCTCTGCAGCAGGGCAAATGCCAAAAGGCTGATTGCAAGCACAACCGCCGCCAACACGAGGCTGACCAATTTGGAACGCAGGTCGAGCGAAAACGACAGATCGGAGAGTGGTACCCCCCACGCCAGCACCAGTACATTCAAAATGCTCTGGATAAAATTCATCAACCAGGCATACAACGTTCCCAGCGGCGCATCGAGCAATTTCCCAAATTGCAAATCCAAATCGGTGGTGGGACGCTGGTTCTCAAAGAGAAAGATGCGCCAGAAAAGATAAACGGCTGGAACGGTGAAGTAAGGCAGCCATTTTTTGAGCGCCGGCCAGATCGTCTTCTTCCATGAAGCATTCTCGCGCCGGGCGAGCAAAACAGTCAGCGCTAACCGCACGGCTTCGAACCCAATGTAATATTCCATCTGGCTGAGATAGCCCCAGCCTGTAAGGACCGCGCCCGTCCAGAACAAGACTTTGGGTTTGATATTCTCTGGGCTTAATGCTTTGATTGTAAACCCCAATGAAAGAAATGCCAGGCAAATGCCAACCAAGTGCGATTGAAAATCAATGGCGTTTGGTTGGGATAGGAAGCCCGGATACACCAGAAACAGGAAAGCAGCCGACAGCGTCGCGTTGCGTTGCGATGGCCACAAGAGGCGCAGCAGCCATAACAGACTCAAAGCTCCAAGGACACGAAACAGATACGCGCTCAGGCTGTAATAGAAAGGATTGCCTCCAAAGAGCATGTAAAGCGGAATCATGACGAAGGCGCGGCCGGGCCGATCAATGCTGTAAATCTCGTGAAAGATCTGCGGCCCCGCCACGCGCGCGGCGTACATCGAATACCAGTCGTCGTTGTAATAGCCGAACTGGTCCGCCAGCGGAAGATAGATCAGCGCCGCGATGACGAGGAATAGAACAACTTCAACCAAAATCCTGGCGCGCTCTGATTTCACTTTTTCGCTCCAGAAATTGCAACAACGCGGCCCAGGGCGGCGGATTCCTTCGCGGCCAGCGCGAGACGCAGGGCTTGAATCCCGTCTTCAAGCGTGCATCTCGGTTCAGACACCCCGCGAACTATTTCAATGAAATGACGCGTTTGCGCCACGAAAAGTTGGTTCCGCTCGAAACCCTGGGGCGGCGCGTACATCTCGACGACGGGCGCGGGCGGCTCCTCGCTGAACGAACCGAACGGCGCGGCCATTTTGTAAAAGTGGAGAGTCCCGTCGGCGTTATCCCATCTCAATGTCCCACCTGTTCCGACGATTTCCAGTCTGTGCACAGGCGGGCGTTGGAAATAATTTAAATGAATCCCGCCGACAGCACCGCTCGAAAACTTCAAACCGATCTCGGCAATATCTTCAACGTCAATTTCAAGTGGAGAGATATGTCCATTGATTGAGTAAAGCGATTCAACTTCTCCAAGCATGAACCGCAAATAATCCAGCGGATGTGTGAGGGTGCGGATGACTCCGCCGCCCAGGTCGGCGCGGGCCGCGTAACTCTGGCGGTAGTCCTCCCACGGATGCCACTGAGGAAGATATTCTCCCCAATGCGCATGGACGGTGAGAATTTTTCCGATTGCATTTTCTTGAATCAATTTACGCGCTTTGTTGAGGGTGGGATGGTAACGGAATTGGAATCCCACTAAAACTTTGCTTTCGCTTTTCTGCGCGGCGTTCTCCAAAACATCAAGGCGATCAAGAGAATCTGAAACGGGTTTCTCCAGCAAAATGTGACATCCCGCCTGCGCGGCAGGGACGGCAACATCAAGATGCAACGCGGTGGGATTGGCAACGATGACCGCGTCGGGGCTGTGCTTTTTGAGTGCCTTGTGAATATCGGTTTCGACGGGATAGCCCGCCAGTTCCTCATCGGGGAGAGTGGCCCTGCGCGTGCGGAGGAGGACGATGTCTTTCTCTCCCAACGCAATCAAGTTACGGAAATGTCGGCGTCCGATGGAGCCGAGGCCAGCGATGAGGAATTTCATGGAACCTTCTTTAGCACAAAGGGGCACCAGGGTTAATACCAAGGGGTTGCCTTTGTGTACCTTCGTGACCCTTCGTGGTTAAAAATTCACCACTCGAAATCCTTCTCATAACCCCATTTTACCAACATCGCACCCGCGACTTCTTTGAAGATGACCTTGTCACGCGCGGTAAAGAGACGCGCCCAGTTGCCCGCCTGTCCCTTCGGGAGGAAGGAGGAAATATCGCCGTTACGTTGAGCCTGCCACTCCTCGTCGGGATTGGAGGCCATCTCCTCCATAATCGTCTTTTCCAATGATTGGCCTGATACGACGCCGAGAAATTCCCAGAGTTTTTGCATTTCGTCGAAAGGATGTGCCAGCAGGTCCTCGTATCTCATGCTGAAATATTTTTCGCCGAACAAACGGCGGCCTTCATCTTCGGTCTCTTGCAGATTGGTCACCCACCCTTTCGCCACGCGGCGGATGAAGGTCTCGGTGAAGATCGAGCGCGTGCCATTCATGAAGGGAGTCTGGTCTTTGCGCAAATCTTCGATAATGCGTTTATCTTCCGCGCTCAAGAACCTGGACTCTTCAACAAAGTTGCGGAAGCGTTCCGAGATGAGCACGTCACGCCCGTCGCGGACGATGTAGACCAGTTTCGCGTCGGGGTAGACGGCGTGCAGGTCGCGCACCGCCTGACCGTGGATGGTGGACGAGGGGCTTTTGTCGCCGACGATGCTCTTGCCTGCGCGGGCGGCGTCGCGTTCGAGGATCACGTCCGCGGCGGCGCGCAGGACGAGGGGCGAGAGGTCGCGTCCCTGATTCCAGCGGTTGGACTTGCGCGTCAGCCACTCCTCCACGTCTGGCGTGTTCACCAGCGACTTGAGCAGGGGCTGGCGCGTGAAGAAGTGCGCCTGATAGTTGCAATGTACTTCGGGGTGCAAACGTGCAAGGCGCATGAGGAGCGTCGTGCCTGAACGGGCGTGGCCGAAGATAAAGAACTTCTCGCGTGGGAAGAACTGTTTGATCTCTGCCACTTCCTCATCCGTGATGGCAGGGATGGGGCTGCGTTGATACTTTTTGGGTTCGCCCTTGAGCAAAATGCGGGCGGCGGATTTGAAGCGAGAAAACATTAGCGTGAGTTCTCCGAGTTATCTTTTCCAGTTTAGCATAATAAGTCCCACAAAACAGACGATAATTCCAGCAATGTTGATCCACGAGATTTTATCTTTGAACAGGAAAATTGCAACGGGAAGCAAAATGAGCGACGCCACCACATTGGCCAGCACCGCGGCAATTCCCAAATTCCAGCCTGCGCGGTAGGTCAGCAGGAATCCGTATTCGATTCCGACGATGGCGATGGCGAGTCCGATGCTGGCCCAGTTGAGTTTTGCAAATTCGGCTTGGATCCCGTTCGTGGCGGGGAAGAAAAAGAAGCCAACCAGCGTAACAACAAAGGCAACGGCGTAAGTAGCCAATAAGGAAACCGTGAAGTTGACATTCGACGGCGTGCTCTTGGCGGTGAAGTGATACAGCGCGCTGGAGCAGATGGCGAGGGTGATGGAGAAGTAGAAGAGGAACATGGAATTTTTCATAATCATAATACGATAATGTCATTGCGAGGAGGGCAGCGCCCGACGAAGCAATCTCCTCAGGCAACAGGGGATTGCTTCGCTCCGCTCGCAATGACATTAGCTATTTAATACTTTCAAAATAAACTCGGCCGTACGCTTGCCTGATGTGCCATCAGTGAATGTGATTTCATCTTCAACAAACTTTCTGCGTTCGGCGGAATCGAGTTGCGGATTGCGGAGGTAGGCATTGATCGCATCGCGCAATTGATTCTCATTGTTCGCAACGCGTCCAGCTTTGGCATCTCGAAACCTCTTGTGTGTTGGCCAGTCGCCGATCTTCTTGAGGGAGAGCGAAAATTTCTTTGGATGATTCCAGCCATTCGGAGCATCGATCGTCGCAGCGATCATCGGCGTATCGTGGACGGCGGTTTCGACCAGCATCGTTGAATAGACGGTCACCACCACATCCGAATACGCCATCATGGACGATTTCTCGTCCATGTCCTCGCCGCTGTAGTAGCCGAGCGAACCGCCCAGCGGCTTGGGTTGAACGACATGCACATGCAGGTATTTCTTTTCCAATTCAAACACGCGAGCGCGTTCTTCGGCGAAGATTTTTGGTTTATCTTGAAAATGACTCGGGTGGAGTCGAATCAACAACTGCGAAGGTTCTGCCAGTGAATCAGATGAAACCAATTTTGCCAGTGCTTCGATGTTCGGGAAGTTCGGCGCGAAATGGACAAAACTGCTGGCGTAGGAAATCAACTTGCGATTGGAGTCGAGTCCGTGAAGTTTGAAATAGTCATCACGCGGCATGAGCCATTGCTTGCGGAAATATCCGTCGTATGATGGAATGCCGCCAACATAAACATGCTCGGGATTCCAATCCGAACCTTTGACGAGTTCCTCTTTTTGCAATTCAGACCAACATGTGGCCCACTGCACGTCCGCGCCTGAGACGTTGTATGAGGATGAATTGTCCCAACCCACGATGACGGTCATGTTCGGGATGCCGCGGCGGGCGGACTCGCGCAGGAGATAGCGGTCCATGCGCCAGCCCGGAGTCGAGGCGATGACCATGTCAGGGTTGTATTTGTCAAACAGGTCAGTGTACAGCCCTGGATCAGGCGTGAAGCGGTTTTGAATCCGCACGAGGAGTTTTCTTGCCCACGAAAAATTTCGCAGGAGCAGAATCGCCAGTGCGGAGGGAATCCAAATGCCGAGGCGGAACTTCCACGAGTTCTCCACCCAGACTTCCCAGATGTGGCTGTCCATGGCTTCGGTGTTGATGCGGCGCGAGCCACCGACGCGGCGCAGGTAGGCGAGCAGCCATTGAAGGCGCGGTTGGATTTTTTTTGCATACTCATTGGCTTGTTTTAAACGTAGGCCTTCAAAGATGAGTCCGTGCTGCGTAAAACGTGAAGCGATCTTTTCCTTGGTGTCGTCGTCGGTGAGGACGACGATCTCAACGTTTGCGGCGAGCAGCGTCGGGACGACGTCGCTTTGCAGGAAGTAGATAATTGCCATGCCGTGGTCGGCGGAGATGAAGATTCGTTTGGACATGTGATTGGGCACTCGGAGGCGGGTCACGAATAATACCAACTAAAAATCTTGTTATACACCGCCAGCAAAATCTTCTTGATAAATCCGACTTCCAACATCCGCTTCCCAAACGAAACACGTTTCTTCCCCTTCGGGGACGATGTCTTCCCCGCATCCTTCAACTCCCCGCGCAAATATCCCAGCGTATTGGACATGTTCATCGCCAGCGGGTCAGGGACCATCAGCCGCAGCAAGCCCGCATCGTTCATGCGCTTATCCAACTGGCGGACTTGTCCCATCGGCTTGTCCATGTCAAAGGGCAGGAATTGCTGAAGCGTGGATTTGTACGCCGTGAACTGCCAGTGACTCGCGCCAGCCATCGCGGTCACGCCTTTATAAACCAGTCTCCAGTCCCTAGTCTCTGCATAAACCTTTTTGTTCTCATCCTCTGTCTGCCCCAACGACAAATTAAATTCTAAAAACGTATTCCATGGGATGAATTGACCCT
>DAOTXP010000204.1:0-2095 GCA_034435275.1 Anaerolineales bacterium
AGCAGGCGCTGGGTCTCATCGAAGAGGCGGGCATTCTCGAGGGCTACGCCCATACTGGATGCAAGTGTGCTTAGCAGGCGGACATCCGAATCATTAAAGGCATGTTGTTTGTAACTTTGCACGCTGACCACGCCCGCGACAAAGTCACCGAGCGCAATGGGCACGCCCAGGTAGGATTGTGATTCCTCACCTTCATCGTAGATACCGCCCAGGGCAAGTTGTTCCTGCATGGAATTGGCAATTACGGGCTGTTTGGATAGGATGACTTTGGATGTAATCCCTTCGCCAAGGGTTACACCATTCTGCCCGATTCGCTTCCCCCGATCCAGGTAATAGGGAAAATCAATGAAATTCGCATCGTCTGGATTACAAACGGCAATGTAAACCACTTCGGTATTGAAGATGTCGCGGACCTTGTCGCCGACAAGATCATAAATGGCCCGCATTTCCAGTTTGGATGCCAGCCCTTTTTGAACACTGTTGATGATGGACAACTCGGCGGCGCGGTCTTCGGTCTCTTTGAGCAGGCGTTGGGTTTCATCAAACAGACGGGCATTTTCAAGTGCAATGCTCATACTGTTGGCAAGTGTTGTTAGCAAACGAACATCTGATTCGCTGAAAGCATGTTCGCGTTCCATATCAACAAGTTCGATCAAACCACGCGCTTGATCACCTGCAATTAACGGAACCATAACTTGAGATTTTGGCATTTCCGTGCCTGATAGAGTGTAACTCCCGACCTTTTTCGCTTCTTCTACTATGTTTTCGTTATTGATGAGTGTCTGTTTTGTGCGGTAAACAAGCGGACCAAAGCCTACATCTCCAACAGGCTCTGAATCGATATGAATACGTTCGCCATTTTCATAGGTGTATGGGAAGTGTTCCATTTTTGTAACTGAATCATAGATGCGAATTCCTACGTCTTTGCCTTGGAAAATCTCACGGATTTTATCGCCGACCGCATCATAAATACCCTGAAGGTTGAGTTCTGCTGCCAATGCCGCTTGCACGCTGTTAATGATGGCGAGTTCCGCATTGCGTTCCTCGGTAATTTTTAAGAGGCGTTGGGTTTCATCAAACAGACGGGCGTTTTCTAATGCAGTACCTAACGAAGCGGCGATGGTAGTTAATAAACGAATTTCAGATTCGCCATACGCATTTTCGCGTTCGTAGTTTTCAACAACGATATTTCCAAGAATACGGTTATTGCTGATAATGGGAATATAGGCTCCCGATTTGCTATCGTCTGTGCCTTCAAAAGAAGGGGATAAAGCATTTCCCTCCATGCTAGTATGCCATATCACTGGGCCATGCGTTTCAACCATTTTTTTCCAGATGGGTCTCTCTTCGGGTTGGTGAGATGGAATCTCTAACCGCTTGCCATGTTCATATTCGTAAAGGTGGTGCAGGAGGTTTGTTTTTTCATCGAACCAGCGAATGCCAATGTCGCCTGTGTTGAGCACCTCTCTTAGCTTGTCCCCAACCAGATCAATTATGGCTTGAAAGTCCAACTCGGCGGCGAGTCCCTGCTGGATGGAGTTGATGATCTGCAACTCGGCAACGCGCTCCTGCTCGGCTTTGAAGAGACGTTGGGTCTCATCGAAGAGACGCGCGTTCTCGAGCGCGGTTCCCAACGAGGCGGCGATGGTGGTTAGCAGGCGGATTTCCGATTCGCCGAAGGCATTCTCGCGCTCGTAGTTTTCAATAGAGATCATACCAAGGACGCGGTCACTGCTGATGATGGGGATGACAGCAAGCGATTTGCTCGTGTCTGTGCCGGGTATTGAGGTGATGCCCCACCTTGCATAGTGCGCGGCCGTATTTTCGACAATAGGCTGATGTGTTTTGACCATCGTGTCAAACACGCCGCCTGGCTTTGGTTGTACAGGCGGGATAGTTAGCCGCTTCCCGTGCTCGAACTCGTAAAGATAGTGTAAAAGATTGGCTTTTTCGTCATACCAGCGGATGCCAAGGTCGCGGGTGTTAAGGAGCTTACTCAACTTATCGCCGACCAGATCCACAATCGCTTGGAAGTCCAACTCGGCGGCGAGTCCCTGCTGAATGGAGTTGATGATCTGCAACTCGGCGACGCGCT
>DAOTXP010000205.1:0-8495 GCA_034435275.1 Anaerolineales bacterium
TAGAATTTATCACCACAGAGTTCGCCGAGCTCACAGAGAGAAAACGTCTCTGTGTTCTCCGTGCGCTCTGTGGTAAATTTGTCCCCATGCCAACCATCGAACAAGCCCGCGCCTGGTACGCCGACTCGGACCCGGTCCACGATTTCGACCACGTCCTGCGCGTCTATCGCATGGCCGAACGGCTGGCCCGGGCAGAGGGCGCGGACCTGGCCATCGTCCGCGCTGCTGCGCTGCTGCATGACGCCGAGGGCGCCGCGTCGGGTCACGAATCCCGCGCGGACCATCATCACGCCTCCGCCGAATTCGCGGGCGAAGTCCTGCGCACCGAAGGCTGGGACGAAGCGCGTATCGCGGCGGTCCAGCACTGCATTCGCGCCCACCGCTTTCGCGGCGACGAGCCGCCGCGCACCCTCGAGGCCCAATGCCTCTTCGACGCGGACAAACTCGACGTGCTGGGCGCGATCGGCGCGGCGCGCGCCATCGGTTACGCCACACTGGCCAATGAACCCTGGTATGCCAAACCGTCGCGTCAATTCATCGAAACAGGCAAAGAGGAGCAGGGCGAACCGCACAGCGCGTACCACGAGCACTTGTTCAAACTTCGCAAAATTCCTGCGCGCCTGCACACCCAGACCGCCCGCGCCATTGCCGCCGAACGAATGAAATACCTGGATGAATTCTTCGAGCACCTGATTGATGAATGGCAGGGGAAGCAATAAAATTGCCGCGCTCTCCTGGAGGTATGATGCAAATTGATATCATCGGCGTGCCGATTGACCTCGGCGCCGACCGCCGCGGCGTGGACATGGGCCCCAGCGCCATTCGTTATGCCCACCTCCAGCCTCGGCTCGAACAGTTGGGCTATACCGTCGCGGATACCGGCAACGTGGAAGTGCCGATTGCCGAGATGTGTTCCATCACCGACCCGAAACTCAAGTACATTGACTGCATCGTGCCGATGGGACGCCGCGTCAGCGGGGCGGTGGCCACCAGCGCGCAGAACGGTCATTTCCCGCTCGTGCTGGGCGGCGATCACAGCCTCTCGCTGGGTTCCATCCGTGGCGCGGCCAAACGCAAACGGCTCGGCGTCCTGTGGGTGGACGCTCACGCCGACTTCAACACGCACGAGACCACGCCTTCTGGAAATATTCACGGGATGCCGCTGGCCGCGCTGTGCGGACTCGGCCATCCGAGCCTGGTGCGACTCTACGAGGAGGCGGTTCCCGTCGTGGACCCGAAGCGGGTTGCCATTATCGGGGCGCGCGACCTCGACCCGGGCGAGAAGACCAACCTGAGCGAGGCGGGCGTCATGGTGCAGAGCATGGAGCAGATCGACCGCTACGGCCTGGTCTCTGTGACGGAGAAAGCGATTCAACGCATCACCCGCGATGTGGACGGCCTCTATCTCTCGTTCGACATGGATGCGCTCGATTCGCATCATGCCCCGGGCGTCGGCACGCCCGTTCCCGGCGGGTTGACCGACCGCGAAGCGCATCTCATTTGCGAGATGGTCGCGGAAACGGGCAAACTAATTGGCATGGACATGGTGGAGGTCAATCCGATTCTCGATACGCAAAACCAGACCGCCCATCTCGCCCTCGATCTAATTCTCACCAGCCTCGGCAAACGTATTTGGAATGGAGCTTGATTTGTCTGTACCCACCCTCTTGGAACTCGAATCCCTCGCCCGCACTGCCGGGGGCATCTTGCGCGACGGCTACGAAAAAGACCACGATGTTCAATTCAAGGGCGTCATTGATCTCGTCACGGAAATAGACCACAAGTCTGAAGACTATCTGCTCGGCGAGATCACGAAGCGCTGGCCGGGCAGTCACATTCTCTCCGAAGAGGCCGGTGAAGTAAAAGGCGGCGACACGTTTCTGTGGTATGTGGATCCTCTGGATGGCACGGTCAATTACGCCCACGGCGTGCCGATGTTCTGTGTTTCGATTGCCGTTGCCTGGGAGGGACAGACGCGCCTCGGGGTCGTCTATGATCCGATGCGGGATGAGATGTTCGCCGCCGAACGGGGCCGTGTCGCCCATTTAAACGGCCGCCCGCTCCAGGTCTCCGCGGCGACCGAACTCGAACGCAGTCTGCTCGTCACAGGTTTCCCTTACGATATGTGGACGGCGCCGGTCAACAATCTCGAATACTTCGGCCGCTTCGCGCGCATCACACAGGGAGTCCGCCGTCTCGGCTCGGCCGCACTGGACTTATGTTACGTGGCCGCGGGCCGCTTCGAGGGCTACTGGGAACTCTCGCTCCATCCCTGGGACATGGCGGCCGGCGGACTGATCTGCGAGCAGGCCGGGGCGCGGGTCACCAAAATGACGGGCGAACCCGATTATCTTTCCCCGCCGCCGTCCATTCTGGCGGCCGGACCCGGGCTTTATCCCAAAATGCTGGAAATCATTCGAGGGTTGTCTCCGGGGTAGTATTATCCCGGAGATGCGTTTAAAACTCGTGGTTGCGTAAATTCTGCAAAAGTGTAAAATTAAACCGAACATTAAGGAATCCATGTCTCCAATTCAGGTCAGCCATAGCAAAGTCTTTATGCCGCGCCGCCGCGCGGAACTGCTCCGGCGCATGCGTCTGCTCGACCGGCTCTCGTCCTTCCTCGACAAGAAATTGATCCTCATTACCGCCCCGGCCGGGTACGGCAAGACTTCCCTGCTGATTGACATGGCCTACCATAGCGAACTGCCGTTCTGCTGGCTGGCACTGGATGAACTCGACCGCGAGCCTCAGCGTTTCATTGCCTATATCATTGCGGCGTTGGCAGAACGGTTTCCTACGTTCGGCGGACAGTCCACCCAGGCCTTGAATCATGTCAAATCCCTGGAGGACGAACTCGAGGCGCTGGTCGTTACCATCACCAATGAAATTTTCGAGCGTATCCCCGAGCACTTTGTGCTGGTCGTTGACGATTACCATCACGTAAACGACGTCCCCCTCATCCGCACATTTATCAGCCGCTTCATCCGTCTGGCAGACGAGAACTGTCATTTCATTCTGTCTTCCCGTACTGTCTTCAGCATACCGGATATGCCCCTGATCGTTGGGCGCGATGAGGCGGAAGGTCTCGATTATGTTGAATTGGCGTTCCGCCCGGAAGAGATTCAGGCTCTGCTGTCCCAGAACTATGAGCAGACCATTTCCGAGCAGGAGGCCCGCGAACTTGCGGAAAAAACCGAAGGTTGGATTACCGGCCTGCAATTGTCCGGGCTGGGCCGCGAAGGGGCCAGCCGCGCCCGCATCGTCCGCGCCTCGGGGGTGGACCTTTCGGCATATTTCGCCCAGCAGGTGCTGGATAAGCAGCCTGCACTGCGCGAGGTTTTACTCTACACTTCGCTTTTCGACGAGTTCGATGTCTCTCTTGCTGAGGCGGTCCTGAGTCCGTTTCTCGCGGGACCGCTGGACTGGTCCGAACTCCTCGGCCGCATCCTGGAGAAGAACCTGTTCGTCCTGCCCATCGGTAGTGATGGACAGTGGCTGCGTTACCACAACCTGTTCCGTGATTTCCTGCGCAGGCAGTTGCAGGCCGAGCATCCCGAGCGGATCCCGCAGATTCTCGCCCGCCTGGCCGAGGTGTATGCAGAGCAGGGAGAATGGGAAAAGGCCTATTATGTCACATCACAGGTGGGGGATGCTGAGGCCCTGGCCGGGCTGGTGGAACGCGCCGGGCCGACCATGCTGCGCCGAGCCCTGATTACTCTGGAGTCGTGGCTCAACGGCCTGAACCCGGCCATCGTCCGCGCACGACCGGGCTTGATCTCCCTGCGGGGCGCTATTTTGTACATGAAGGGTGATTTGCAAGACGGGCTGAACCTGCTCAATCAAGCTGAGAAATCTTATCGTAAGACGGGCGATGTCTCTGGGCTTACATTAACCCTTGTTCGTCGTGCCGTTGCCCTTTCGTTTGCGGGGGACTATGCTGCCTCGCTCAATGATGCAGAGGAGACATTGGGACTGACCGAGACGGTGGCCGAACTTCAGGATCTATACGCTGAAGCCCTGCGCGTCAAGGGGAACAGTCTCTATCGGTTAGGGCAGATCCGACAAGCGTTGGATTGTTTCGAGCATTCGCTGGCGCTTTATAGCGGTTTGTCCAAACACGCCGACAGCATTCCTATTCTTCTGATGGAAACTGGAATGGCCTACCGGGCCAGCGGCGACTATGCGGCAGCCAAGTCGTCCTACCAGAAGGCGTTGCAGATTTGGAGAAGGGACGGTAATTTGAGTTGGCAGGCCAATCTGCTCAACAACCTGGGTTACCTATATTATGCTCAAGGAGAATATGAGAAAGCGGTCCAGACCTTTGAAGAGGGACTGACGTGTGCCAAACGCAGTCGTTATTATCGCATGCAAGCGGGGATAGCCGTTGGCTTGGGAGACTTGTTTGCCGAACTGGAGGAGTTCGATGCTGCACGTCAATCCTACCAGCAGGCGGAAGGGTTGGCACGCGAAACCAATGACCAGTTTCTCAGCAATTACCTCATTTTGGCCCAGGCTAATCTGGCCTTGTTGGGCAATGAGCCAGCCAAAGCGAGGGAATGGCTGGCTCACGTCCACCCGAAAATTGAAGCCAGTAATTCCGCCTACGAAATGGGCCTGTGGCATTGGCTGAATGGCCGTCAGTTATTGGCAGAAGAGAAATCTCGCAAGGCAGTGGAAGAGCTGAAAAAGGCCGATGAACTCTTCGAACAAGATGGGCGGGAGATGGAAAGCCTCTGGTGCAAGGTCTGGCTGGCGGCCGCCTCCCACACGGCCGGTGATCCACCGGTGGCTATTAATGCGGATTTCAGGCTGTCCAATTCTCACATAGTTGCGGTTGCCGCGCACCAGGCGCTTCCGTGGTTGACCGCGAGAAAGGCAAAAGATCGATTCGTCAAGGACCTGGTTGAAATCGCCGAACGTTTCGAAGCGCGCCTGCCTGAGATCCGCCGTGCCTTGCGGCGCCAGCCTCGTGCGGTAGCCTTGGCGCGGCCGCGCCTTTCCATCCAGGCGCTGGGCTGGACGAAGGTGGAAGCAAACGGCCGCGTTTTAGCGCCTTCCGACTGGCAGACGCAGGCTGTTCGTGAACTCTTCTTTTTCTTTGTCACATCCCCAAGGCCGCTTACGAAGGAGCAGGTTCAGGATGCTCTCTGGCCCGGTGAGAACGATTACGACCGCCTCAACCAGCGCTTCAAGAACGACCTCTATCGTTTGCGCCGCGCGGTGGGGCAGGAGACCATCCTCCTGCAGGACGACCGTTATACGTTCAACCGTACGCTGGATTACGATTATGACGTGGAAGATTTCGAAACATACCTGGCGCGGGCCCGCGCCGCCGAAGGAGGCGATGAAAAAATATCCTTTTACGAGAAGGCCATTGGCCTGGTACGCGGCCCGTACTTGGCCGATGTGGGCGCCACCTGGGCGACGGCTCCGCGGATGCACTATCATGAGGTCCTGCAGTCTGTATTTCTCGATCTCGCCAACTTGTATTGGAAGCAGGCCGACAGTGTAAATACCCTGCGCGTGTGTGAACGCGCTCTCGAACACGACCCCGCGAACGAGGATTTTCATCAACTTGCCATGCAGGTCTATCACTCCCGCCGCGACCGCGCCGCCATCATTCGCCAATATCAGGCGTGCAGGGATGCCCTTGCCCGCGAATTCGGGCTTTCTCCATCCCCCAAGACAGATGCCCTTTATCGTCAATTTACCACTTGAGGTTGACTGCGGTGAACAAAACATGCCCCACCCTGAAACGAAAACAGCCCGGAAAGGGCTGTTTTTCTTAATCTTTTGAAGCCCGCTTTGAAGCCTGGGTTGTTATATCTTATGAACAAGCAATTCACTTTTCGATTTCAAATTCAAGGAGTATTTCCATGAAGACCACCCTCTCCAACACAATGATCCTGTGCTCGCCCGAACTCGGCGGCGGCGTCGGCCACTAGTTTTTGAAAGGAACATTACACATGGTCGCAATGCAGTATGCCCTTCCTTCCGCTGACCCGGCTACGGCGCATCGCGGGTTGGGGTCTTTGTTTGCGGCGGCGATCGTCAACCAGCAGTTCCGCAAGATGCTGTTGGAAAATCCCGAAGCCGCTCTGCAGAAGGGCTACCTGGGCAAAACCTTCATTCTGACCCGTGAAGAACGCGCCCTTATTGTTTCCGCTCGAGCCCGCTCGTTAAGCGACCTGGCCCGCCGTTTGACCAATTCCTGAGCCATCTTGCATGCACGCGTCAGCCGCACCGGCCCTGACGCTGTAATGGAGCGACGCGGCGGAAAGGGGAGTGCGGTAAGATGGGGATGCCGCACCCCCGCGTCCAATCGAATAATAAATTGCCCCGCCAGTCCTGACTTGACTTGGCGGGGCAAAGCGGCCGAAATGTGAGCGCGCAGGGATTCGAACCCTGAACCAATGGCTTAAAAGGCCACTGCTCTACCGTTGAGCTACGCGCCCGCACCTTTCCCGAACGGGGAAAGCGGTGTGCATTCTATCATGCCAGAAGACGGTCGTCAACGTAAGTATATCTTAGATGCTGAACATCACTATATTCAATGGAGCCTTCCATGTCTGAACTTCCATATGTAACGGAACAAACTTTTCAGGACGAAGTGGTCGATTCGCCCCAACCTGTACTGGTAGATGTGACCGCCGTCTGGTGCGCGCCATGTAAGATGCTCGACCCTCTCGTTCGCCAGTTGGCAAATGAATGGACGGACAGGGTCAAGGTCGTGAAAATAGACGCCGACCAGAATCCGGGTCTCTTGATGCAGTACGGGATCCTCGGCATTCCCACTCTGATGCTGTTCAAAGGCGGGGACATCAAGGAACGCATGACCGGCTTCGTTCCCAAAGACCGCCTGGTGGCGAGACTCTCGCCTCATCTGGCATACTAAAACGGACCGAATCTCGGTCCGTTTTTTTCGCCTGGCAGGGGGCTATTTCCTGAACAGCCGATCCAGTTCCCTGAAATCCACGCGCGAGGTCATGTCCAGGCTGAGAGGTGTGACCGAGACCAGCCGCTTTTTGCGAAGAACTGCCACATCGCTATCGGGGGGTTCATTCTCCAATTCTGCCGCTTCTCGATAACCCACCCGGCCGGGTTCGTCCCAGGAGGCGCGATTGGGTTGTAACGGCTCGTAATAACGGTGACGAGCCACGCGCGTTACTTCCCATGCGGTCTGCGGGGTCGCCCCCCAGGGGACATCCACTTTCAAAACGTGCACATCGGGATGGAGTTTCTTTTCGAGTAGGATACGGCCGAAGAAGGCGGCGAAATGCGCCGCGGCGGAAAAATCCACTTCACGCGAATAGGAGAGATGATAACGCTGGTCGGTTTCGAGGGAAATCGCCAGGGATGGCACGCCCATGGCCGCGCCTTCCAGCGCCGCGCCCACCGTGCCCGAGACCGTGATGCCGGTTCCGACATTCTCGCCGTAATTGATTCCCGAAACGACCAGGTCGGGCTTCTGGGGCATGATTTCAAGGATGGCGTGAAGGACCGACTGGGCAGGACTGCCGCTCACAGCATAGACTGTCCAGGGCTGGTCGTGGACCACCATCGTTTCGGGCTTGATGATTCCGTCCGAGGTGTTTGGCAGGCTGCGGCCCATTCCCGAGGATTGCTCCCTCGGAGCCGCGACCGTCACATATCCGAGAGAGGCGAGGGCCTCGGCCGCGGCCCACAGACCGGGTGATTGAATCCCATCGTCGTTTGTAAGAAGGATTTGTTTTGTCATTTGAGTCCAAGAAAAAAGGAGCGGTGATCCGCTCCTGCGAGGCGCCCCCGGCGCGACTCGAACACGCGACCTATTGCTCCGCAAGCAAGCGCTCTAATCCACTGAGCTACGGGGGCAGGCAGTGGAGGATTGTAATGCAGATTTAGGGCAGGGTCAAGCCTCGAAGCGCGTACGCGCCTTCTTCCCTCCCGTTTCGTGCAGTTCCGCATGTATAATAAGCCTCATGATCGAGTTGACCATCCCCGGACGCGGCGAATTGCGCCTGCAACATCTGGTCATGGACGTAAACGGCACGCTGGCATTGGATGGTCAATTGCTCGACGGAGTATCCAAGCGACTCGCCTCCCTGCGCGACCGCCTGACCCTGCACCTGCTCACAGCCGATACACACGGCCGCCAGAAAGTGATTGACGAACAACTTGGATTGACCGCGAGCCGCATTGCGGGCGGGAACGAACCGGCGAGGAAAGCCGAGTATGTCCGCCGTCTCGGCGCGGACTCGGTCATTGCCGTCGGGCAGGGCGCCAACGACGCGTTGATGCTGAAAGAGTCTGCCATTGGTATTTGCGTGATCTCGCAAGAGGGCGTGGCCGTGGAGGCTCTGCTCGCCGCCGATCTGTTGTGCCCTGATATCCATTCCGCGCTCGACCTGCTCGATAAACCCCTGCGCTTGATCGCGAGCCTGCGTAAATGACGTATCCCAATCCCGAACAACCTTTGCCTCCTCATGAACCGCCGCCCTCGGCCCGCCCGCGCC
>DAOTXP010000206.1:0-22780 GCA_034435275.1 Anaerolineales bacterium
TGCGGCGCACGATGTTGGATCAACTGTGCTCGATGCCTGAGCAAGGTCCGCAATCCCACCAAGTCCGCTTCAGGGCGAAACGAACTCTCCAACAGCCCGTAACTGTGCAGGGTTTGGATCCACTGGCAATCCAGCACATCGCTCTTCCGCCCAGGCACCCGTCGCAATGATCGTGAACTGATCAAGTGACAATGAAGGCCCTCCCGTTCCAATTCTTCAAACAACGGGATCCAGTACACTCCCGTGCTTTCCATCGCCACTGTGGTTACTGCATGTTCCCCCAGCCATCTTCCAATGGCTTTCAAGTCCACCGTGTAACTGCCAAAGGAGCGTACCACCTGCCGCCCGCCCTCTCCGCTCACACACACCATGATCTCGTGCGCCCCAATGTCCACCCCTGCCGCTTTTTCATTCACCCGGCTCATCCCCGCAAATGGCCGCGCTTCCTCCAGTCCCACATTCGGTTTGCTCAACTTGCTCATGCCATCTCCTCTCCAGTGCAAATTTGGCAGACCCGATCACTTGGGGTATATAGCTTCCTAATCGGGGTCGTCGTCGACGCCACCAGTTGATAAATCATCGTGATCGGAAACCACGGTGCACCACGGGAGCCTTACGGTCTCACCAATGCTAATGTACGGCTTTTGTGTCTGCCATTTTGGCAGTATACTTTACCTATCCGCCCTGTTTCTTCCGTGAAATAGGATGGCCCCATCCTGCGCTGGTGCACCCGACGCTGGGGATTCTGCGCAAATCTCAGGCAGTTTTCTACGCCTTATCATTTTTCTGGTTGGACGGCTTCGCCGTCCCCGCCCTGGTTGTCGAGCTTGTCGAGACACAGCGCGGGTAACGCAAACCGTTGGGCGGCTTCGCCAGTGTTACAATGGCGAGAATAGACAAAGCACATGTTTCTTCTCATCATTCTATTTACAAGTATGAGACTTTTACCAATTTTACTGTTCTGAAACCCAAAGGAGATTTAACGTGATAAAAATAATATCCAAAATTGCCTTGCCTGTATTAGGTATTGCCATTCTCTACCTGATGTTTTCTGGAAACTTCTTCTCCCTATCGCCTTTTGTGATCGCAGGTCAATTATTGGCTGTCGCATTAAGTGTATGGGCGCGCCGAAGTTTTCAAGGCGGGCAATTCAGTATCCATGCAGAACCAATTGATGGACCTATGTTGCAAACTGGACCATATCAATTCATTCGACACCCAATGTACGCTGCCGCCCTGCTTCTTATTTGGTCAAGCGTTTTCGGACACTTATCTCTTGTCACGGCAATTATTGGCTTTATCGTTACCTTTGTGATCGTCATTCGCATCATAACTGAAGACCAATTTTTACTCACACATTTTCCTGAATACGCAGAATACTCTCGCACAACCAAGCGGGTTATTCCTTTCCTGATTTGATATGCCAATTGGAAATAAGAAACCTCGCGGCTTGTTGCGTCTTGGATTTCGATTACCAATTTGGTTATATCGGCTAAATCTTGGCTGGATTTTAGGCGAACGTTTTTTACTGCTAACGCACACAGGAAGAAAAAGCGGTTTGGTTCGTCAAACAGTAATTGAAGTTGTACGACACGACAAAGAAACCAATGTTTATTTGGTCGCTTCTGGATTTGGTCGTAAATCAGATTGGTTTTTGAATATCAAACAAAACCCCAATGTCACTATCACCGTTAAGCAACACTCTCTTCCAGCACAAGCAAGATTGCTTTCGGAATCGGATTCGGCTAAAGAGTTGTTAGACTATGCCAAACGCCATCCAATTGCTTTTCGGGAATTATCCAGTATTCTTACTGGCAAATCAATTGAAGCAACAGAAGAAAGTTGCCGCGAATTTGCAAAGTCCGCGCCCATAATTGCCTTCGAGCCGAATAGTACACAACATAAATGATGTGGTTCATTTTTACCAAAGGGTCTTGCGCTTAATGCCGCCGCCCAACACAGCGTGCAGCAACTGTGTTGAAAGTCAAGAGCAAAAACGACCTTTGAAGGGAAAACCCGTCCGTCTCAGACAGCCACCGTCTGCCGGAACGGGACTCGGTCGCGCATCATGGCGTTCAAGATGGTCAGCATTTTACGCATACAAGCCGTGATGGCTACTTTCTTCTCCTTGCCTCGCTTCACCAATTGTCATACTGAGCTTTGATCGTTGGATTGTCTCGAATGGCCGATAACGCAGACATATACAACACACTGCGCACATCCGGTCTGCCGCCCTTCGTCTTGCGGTATCCGCGCTTCTTTCCGCTATCGTGATTCATCGGCGCCACGCCCACCAGCGCCGCAATCTGCTTGCGATCCAGTTTTCCCAACTCGGGCAACTCTGCCAGCAAGGTGGCAGCCGCCACATACCCTACTCCTTCTTCTCGTACTTCCTCATCATTTCCTCCAGCCGTGCTTTCACCCCCGGCCATTCTGAAACAATAATGCTGTAAAACACCGAGTGACGGAACGTGCCGTCGGGCAGGATCATGTGATTGCGCAGGACGCCCTCCCTCACCGCGCCGATGCGTTCGATGGCGCGCTGGGAACGTTCGTTGCGCAGATCGGTCTTCAATTGCACGCGGATCGCGCCCAGAATCTCGAAGGCGTAGCGCAGAAGCAGGTACTTGCATTCGGTGTTGACGCCCGTGCGCTGGAACTCCGTCCCATACCACGTCCCGCCAATCTCCAGTCCGCGGTCCTTGGGCGCGATGTTCAGATAACGCGTCGCCCCGGCGATGCGCCCCGACGCGAGGTGGACGACAACAAACGGCAGGTCGGTTCCCTTTTCGGCGCGCGCCAGGATTTCCCGCACCCAGTTCCGCATGTCGGCCTCGGTCTCCATGCGGCCGTATAGCATGAAATCCCAAAAGGACTGCCCCACGCCAATTTCTGCCAGTGCGGGGACGTGCGCCTCCTCCATCGGGATGAGACGCACGTGTTTACCGAGCAACACGACTGGGTTTACTTCCAGTTCAACCATTCGGATTCGGGGGTGTCCTGCGTGGGGAGATACGGCATCGGCGGGCCGTCCACGCCCAGCAGTCCGGCCAGAGCGGCGCGCACGGCGGTGCGATCGTCCCAGGGAAACTCACGCGCGCCGAAACACATGGACTGCTCGTGCCCTTTTCCGCAGGCAAGGACAATATCGCCGGGCCGCGCCAGGCTGAGCGCAAAGCGGATCGCTTCACCGCGGTCGGGGATGCGCCAGAACGTCACCCCCTCGCGTCCGCGCTTGGACCTCGCGCCGGCCGCCATTTCCTCGAGGATCCCATCGAGAGACTCGGTGCGCGGGTCCTCGGCGGTGAGGATGGTCAGGTCGGCCAGATCCACCGAAACCTCGGCCATCATGCGGCGTTTTTCCTTGTCCCGCAGGCCGGCCGAACCGAAGACCGTTATGATGCGGGGAACGGTCACCACAGAAAGCAGGGATTCTCTCTTTTCATCCGCCGCCTCGTCCAACGCCAGCATCTGGCGCGCAGTCTCGATGGCAGATTTGAGGGCGTTGGGCGTATGGGCAAAATCCACAATGGCCGTGAAGCGCTGTCCCATGTAGATACGCTCCATGCGGCCGGGCACGCCGGGCAGGGAAGCGACGCCGCGCGCCGCAACCTGCGGGTCTATGCCGAGACCGACCACCGTGGCCGCCAGCGCGGCGAGACAATTCGAGACGTTGTACCTGCCCACGAGGTTGCTTTGAATCTCTGTGCAAACATCGTTGTGCCGAAATGTGAATTTCAACCCTGACCGTTCGAGGGAAATGTCGCTCGCCCGAAACTCGGCTTCCTCATCCATCCCATAAGAGACCTTTCGGGCCTCCGTGACGCGCTCCAGGAACGCGAAGGAACTGTCGTCGCGGTTCAGCACGGCCAGGCGCGGGTTGCCCTGCGGTTTGGGGTGCGTCTCCATCAGCCCAAGAAGCAGGCGCGCTTTGGCGGCGCGATAGTTCTCGTACGAGCCGTGATAATCCAGGTGCTCATGTGTAATGTTGGTGACTACACCGACATCGAACTCGCAGGCATCCACGCGGGATTGATGCAGGCCATGCGAGGTCGCTTCCAGCACGACATGGGTCAAGCCTGCATCAACCATTTTTGCCAGGTATCGCTGAACGTCGGGGGCTTCGGGCGTGGTGACATGGAATCCTGTATCCAACACCTCGTCCCCGATCACGGCGTTGACGGTCGTGATCATCCCGGCGCGCAGGCCAGCCGCCAGCAGGATGTGATAGATCAGGTTGCTGGTGGTGGTCTTTCCATCCGTGCCGGTGACGCCGATCACGGTCAACTTGCAGGCAGGCCAGTCATAGAAGGCGGCGGAAAGTTGAGCCAGGGCGTGATGGGAGTTTTCCACGCGGATGTACGGGATGTTGACACCCAACAAATCGGACTCCCCGACGACGGCAACCGCGCCCTTATCCAGAGCATCGGTGATGTACTTATGCCCGTCCGTGACATCGCCCGTCAGTGCGACGAAGAGGCTGCCCGGCGTCACCTTGCGGGAATCGGATGTGATGGCGGTTACGGTCGGGTTAAGCGGGAGCGTGGTCGAGGTCCCAAGAGAAGCGGAGAGAAGCAGGTCTGAAATATCCATTTCGTACATATTAGCACAGAACCTGACAGGCTCCCATAGCCCATCAGGTTCTATTGCCCATCTTCAAATTTATACGAATCACGGAGTGACAATCTTGATATTGAACCGATGAGAGACGACCGCGTTCTGCACGGCCTGCCAGAAAATCACGTACATTTCCACGCCGCGCGAGGTGGTGATGTCGCCCAGATCCATGATGGCTTTCCAGCCGAACCAGTCGCGCAGGATGCCGATCACAGTGGCCTTGGCGTCGGCGCTGTTCCCGCTGACGAAGACGTGGGTACGCTCCACCAGTTTGGACGGATCCACCATCACATTGCAGTTGATGGTGCTCAACGCTTTCACAACACGCACATCGGGAAAAGCGCGTTGGATTTGTTCGCCCAGCGAATCGGTATTGCAAACAGTGAGGGTCCAGTGGTCGCCCGAGTAATCCAGCGGGTTAGCCGTATCGATCAGGATCTTGCCATTCATGTTTTCGGCCTTGGCCTGGCGCAGAGCCTCCAGACTCGCGGAGCCGAGCGTGCAATTGAAAAGAATCTCGCCGAAGGCTGCCGCGTTCGCAAAGGTCCCAAACAGGGCGCCGTGCCCCTCCTCTTTCGCCCAGGCGATGGCCTTGGGATTGGCCGCATCCCGCGAGCCCAGCATCACATCGTGCCCGAGCTGAACCAACTTGGAACCAATGGTCTGTCCTACGATTCCCGAACCCAGGATGCCGATTTTCATTTTGATTCCTCTTTTAGTCTTGAGATTGGCCAGCCAAAGGATCATTCGTCGTTTGGCCGGGGCACAGGGCAGAGTCTATCATAAAACTTCGAGGGCGAATTCCGCTAGGCGGTCTGACGGCTCATCTTCGTCTTCAACCATTTCAGGCGGAAGGTCTCTTCGCGCTCGCGTTCTTCGAGCGAACTGACAATGAACTCGATCTGGCGCTGGTACTGCGGAATGAAGATGTGCTGGAGCGCGTTCACGCGGCGCTGGGTCTTGCGTAATTCATTGGCGAGGCGCCACACCGCGGCCGTAAGCATGGAGAGTTGCGGGATGCGGAGGAGAACTTCGCGGAACGCGTCGCTGGCTTCGTCCAGGACGGCCGAGGTGTCGCCGGGACTGTAGGGCAATCTCGGAGGCGCGCCGCGCGCTTCGATTTGCGGAAGCGCCACACCCATCACGCCGCGCAGACGGAGATGCACATCCACGGTTTTGTCCACCGCGAGCGAGGCCCATTCCACGTGGTCGGAGCCCATCACGAGGCGCGCCTTTTCCATCGCGGCGTAGGCGTTCTTCAACAGTGCCCACACTTCCTTTTGGAGTGTATCGGCTTCCTTTGCCACGCGGACAAGTTCGCCGGTCAGGGCTTCGCGCTTGCGGTCGAGGATCTCGTAACCCTCTCTTGCAAACCGCAGTTCCTTTTTGAGGCGAATCAGGTTCGTGCGGGTGGGGGCAATATTAACTTGCGGCATCGTCGCCCTTGTAGTATTGCGCGATCTCGTCGAGCGTGACGCGGGTGAGCTCCTTCTTCGGCAGCATCGAAAGTAATTTCCAGCCGATTTCGAGGGTCCGCTCAATGGTGCGATTTTCGGTGAACGCCTGATTCACGAACTCGCGCTCGAAGGCACGTCCGAACTTGAGATATTTCTGGTCCACTTCGGTGAGTTCCTCCTCGCCGATCACGGAGGCCAGGGCGCGCACGTCCTGCGTCTTGGCATAGGCGGCGTACAACTGCGCGCCCCAGCGCGGATGATCGTCGCGCGTACGATTCTTGCCGATGCCGTCCTTCATCAAGCGGGAAAGACTCGGCAGGACAGCCACCGGGGGATAGATGCCCGCAAAGTACAACTCGCGTCCAAGCACAATCTGGCCCTCGGTGATGTATCCGGTCAGGTCGGGCATGGGGTGTGTGATATCGTCGTTGGGCATCGTGAGGATGGGAATCTGCGTGATGGAGCCCTTGCTCGTGCGGATGCGGCCCGTACGTTCGTAAAGCGAGGCGAGGTCGCTATACAGATAGCCGGGATAGCCTTTTCGACTCGGCACTTCGCCGCGCACGTTGGAGATCTGGCGCAAGGCTTCGCCGTAATTGGTCATATCAGTCAGCACAACCAGCACATGCTTTTCGAGGTGGTAGGCGAGATATTCCGCGAGGGTCAGCGCGGCGCGCGGCGTGACAATGCGCTCCACGGGCGGGTCGTCCGCAAGGTTGAGGAACATCGCCACGCGGGTCAACGCCCCGCTTTCGGTGAACGAGCGGCGGAAGTAATCAGCCACGTCGTTTTTGACGCCCATCGCGGCGAACACAATAGCGAACTCCTCGCTTTCCGAGGGAGGCGCGCCCGCCACCTTCCCCAGCGTGGCCTGGCGAACGATCTGCGCCGCGAGTTGGTCGTGCGGCATGCCTGCACCGGAGAACAACGGGAGTTTCTGTCCGCGCAGGAGGGTGTTCACACCGTCAATGGTGGAGATGCCGGTCTGGATGTAATCTCTCGGATAAATGCGCGCCGTCGGGTTGATCGGCTGGCCGTTGACGTCGGCATAATGATCGGTCAGCGGTTCGGGACCACCGTCAATCGGGTTGCCCAGCCCGTCGAAGATGCGCCCGAGCATTTCCTCCGCGACAGGGATGCGCAGCGTGCCGCCCAAAAAGCGGACGCGCGTCCCGTCAATCGAAAGCCCGGTGGAACCGGCGAACACCTGCACCACGGCGAAGCCCTCGCCCACTTCGAGGACACGCCCGCGGCGTAGTTGCCCGCGCGAATCCTGAATCTCGACCACCTCGTCGTAACGAACGTTCGCCCCCCCTTCCACGACGATAATCGGGCCTTCGATGCGCGCAACGCCAACGACTTCCTGACCGCCTTGCACTGTTACCTGGCTCATGACCTGTACTCCGCATCCAATTGACTCATTTGCTGGTCAATCTGTTTGTGAATGTCTTCGAACTTGTGCATCTCTTCGTTGGCGACGGTGGATTTGGCGCGGATGATGGTATCCACCACCGGCAGGTCGTGGATCAAATGAATCGGGGCGCCGCGCTTGATGATTGCCATGCCGCGTTCGTGGAAGTACAGCACGAGTTCCAACATGCGAATCTGCTTCTCGACCGACGAATAGGCGTCCACCGCCTCAGTTGCATTTTGCTGCAGGATTCCTTCACGAATGAGACGCGTCGTTTCCAACACCATGCGCTCGCTGTAGGGAAGCGCATCGGGACCGACCAGTTTGACGATCTGCGAAAGGCGCGCCTCCTCGCTTAACAGCTCCATGGCGCGGTTGCGCATGGTGAACCAGTCCTTGCCGGTTTTCTCGCGCCACCAGTTCGCCACGTCCTCGAGATATTCGCTATAACTATCCAGCCAGTTGATGGCGGGAAAATGCCGCGCCGAGGCCAACGATTTGTCCAGTGCCCAGAAACAACGGATGTAGCGTTTGGTGTGTTGCGTGACCGGCTCCGAGAAGTCGCCGCCAGGAGGCGAAACCGCCCCGACGATGGAGACCGATCCCTGCGTGCCGTTCAAGTTGTCCACGTAACCGGCGCGCTCGTAAAACTCCGCCAGGCGGCCGGCGAGATAGGCGGGATACCCCTCCTCGGCGGGCATTTCCTCCAAACGTCCCGAAACTTCGCGCAGCGCTTCCGCCCAGCGGGAGGTTGAATCGGCCATCAATGCAACGTGATAGCCCATGTCACGATAATATTCCGCGATGGTAATGCCGGTGTAGATGCTGGCCTCGCGCGCCGCCACCGGCATGTTCGAGGTATTCGCGATGAGGACGGTGCGCTCCATCAATGGGTTGCCCGAGCGGGGGTCAATCAGGTGTGGAAATTCCTGCAACACTTCGGTCATCTCGTTACCGCGTTCGCCGCATCCAATATAGACAATGATGTCGGCGTCGGCCCACTTGGCGATGCTGTGCTGCGTCACGGTCTTGCCCGAACCAAACGGGCCAGGGATGCCTGCCGCCCCGCCTTTGGCGACGGGGAAGAATGTATCGAGGATGCGTTGACCGGTGATCAGTGGCACGTTCGCGCCGCGGCGACTCACGAACGGGCGCGCGCGTCGAACCGGCCAACGTTGCAGCATGGCAACGGTCTTCTCCTCGCGTCCCGTTTTCACTTTGGCAATCGCATCCGTGACGGTATATTCGCCC
Source organism: Anaerolineales bacterium (assembly GCA_034435275.1). Taxonomy (GTDB): domain Bacteria; phylum Chloroflexota; class Anaerolineae; order Anaerolineales; family Villigracilaceae; genus JBFMCC01. The sequence goes on from DAOTXP010000206.1 coordinate 8,737, forward strand.
GCCGGGGCGACCCACGTAATCGTGCCGGAGTCGTCCGGGTTGAGCATGACGCGATGCTCGAAGGTATCTGTCTCCATCACCACGCCGAGGATCGCGCCGCCTTTGACCTCATCGCCGACTTTTACCTTCGGGGCAAATTTCCATTTTTTCTCACGGCTGATCGAATCGAAGCGCGCACCGCGATTAATAAACGAGCCGACCGCCTGTTCGATCAAGGGAAGCGGGCGCTGGACACCGTCGTAAATGCTTTGAATTAAGCCCGGTCCAAGTTCCACCGAGAGAGGCAGGCCGGTGCCGTAGATTGGCGCTCCGGTCTGCATACCGGAGGTCTCTTCGTAGACCTGAACCGTCATTTGGTCTCCTTTGAGACCGATCACTTCGCCTACAAGCCGTTCGTCGCCCACTTCCACGAGTTCGAGCATGCCCACGTTGCGGGATCCGCGGGCGCGCACAACCGGCCCGCTGATCCAGGTGATCGTTCCGACTTGTTCGCTCATACCTTTTCTCCAGTCAACACCTTGTAAACGGAAGAGCGCAGGGACCCCTGCAGGCGGCTTAGGCGCGTTTCGAGCGTGTTGTCGTAGTGCAGTTTCCCGCCCGCCGCGCTCACGATCACGCCCGTCCCCGCCTCCAGCGTTTTTCCGAAGGTAAATTTTCCATTGAGTTCCCTGGAAAGGTCATTCAACCTCAACGCTTTTTGCGTGGCCTCGTCCGCACGAACTTCGGCATCGGCGACTTTCAATTGAGTTAACGCCTCGCGTGCAAGCATGGTTGCAATGGCCCCGAAATCCGTCCGCGTTTTCACCGTTTGCAATTGCCTGCGAACCTCATCGAACACGTCGTTCAGCACCTTCTCGCGTCGTTCCAATTGCATGGAGCGGAGTTTGAGCTGGGACGTTGCGGAGGACTGACTGCGAAGACGGTCCGCGTCCTCTTTGGCGCGTGCGAGGATGGCCTTTCGCTCCGACTCCGCCTGGTCCTGGGCGCGCTTCCGAATCGATTCAGCCTTCTCTCTGGCCTCCGCGTGCAACCGTTCGGCTTCGTCCCGCGCCTCTGCCATGATGGCGCGCGCAAGCAGCTCGATATCCTGTTCTTCCGTTTTCATAGCGCTCATCCAATCTCTCTTCCTTTGGCTGATTCATCGAAGGGGGTTACAACTTAATGCCGATCGCCCGCAGGACGATATCGCCAAGCGAAGCCTGTCCCTCCGGGACACCGCCGCGCGAGGGAATCTCGACCACCAGCGGAACCGTGCTCCGCAGATTCAGATATTCCATGCGGGCGGGAATCAACTGGGCCACGTCCTGCGTGACAAGCACAATGCCAATATCCTTGCTGGCTTGCGCCTCATCCAATGCCCGATTCACCTCGTCGGCGGTGGTCGCGATTTTGCCGCCCACGCCCGCAAGAGAGAATCCAAGCACTGCGTCCGGATGGCCGATGACCAGGATCTTCATGTACTATCCTTGCATCCTGAAAATTACGGAAGGATGAGGAAGGAGATGATCAAGCCGTAGATGGCGATGCCTTCTGAAAGACCCACGAAAATCAGCGCACGGCCGAAGGACTCGGGCTTTTCCGCGGTGGCGCCCACCGCCGCCGCGCCGGCATTACCGACCGCGATGCCCGCGCCGATACAGGCGAGACCTGTGGAAAGAGCCGCCGCGAGTGTGGCGTATTGATCCACCACGGCCGCTTCCTGCGCCGTGCCGGCCGCGAGCGCAGAGGTCGGCGAGAAGAGCCAGACCATTGCCAGTCCCGCCGCAAACATGCCGACTAGAAAGTTAAACGCATTGAATCCATTCACCATGCGGGAAACCGCCTGTACAGGGCTCGTCTTTCCATTTTGGCGCACATAGATCACTGCCGGAATCACCGGGATCAAACCAACCAGAACAGCAAATACAAGCAACATTTTGTTTATCTCCTTTTGATTGGATGGAAATTATCTGTGGGCTTCAAAAAATTACGCTTCCTCTTTCGAGGGATTTAACTTAAGTGGCTCGAATTGCATACCTCCGCCGTGGAAGAACTTGCCGAGGATCTCATAGTAATGCAAGCGCATGGTCTGGATATAGACGATCAAGCCCTCAAAGCCGATGATGAACAGGTTGCCGAGGGCAATGGTGATCCAGAAACCGACCGTGGGCTCCTCGCCTGCCAGCGCAAAGATGGCCAGACTCAGCCCTCCGTGCGCCACTGCAAACGCGCCCACGCGAATGAACGAGAGCGTGTTGCTCAACATGCTAATACCGGTTTCAACGAGATCCATGACCGACTGAACAAGAAACATTCCAAACCCGCCAATACCTTTGCCTTCGATGAGTGTATGCCCTTCCACCATGTTACGGAAGAAGCCGCCAAACATGACGAACACGCTGAATACAATCAGCAGAACCATGAATGGAAGCGGGAGTGCATAAAGAGCGACGGCAATCTTAGGGGCAAGCGCGGTGGAGCCAAAGAACCCGCCGAATACCACGGCCAGGAAGCACAGGTAGAACAGGAAGGCCATGACGCCCGAATGTCCGAAGAAGAAATGAGCCCAGTCCCTTGACCGGAGATTGTTGAACATGCCCAACAAGAAACTAAACGTCAAAATAACGATACCGACATCAATGGCAAGACTGAGTACGCTCAAAATACTCTCCATCGGGCTAATCCAGAATGGCTCGAAGTGGAAATGAAGATACTCCTCTACGAGATGTCCCTCAAACCCAAAGATACTTCCATACAAATATCCAAAGAATGCCGCCGATGCGCCGCAATAAGCAAAGAGCAGACCAAGACTCTGCATCCCTTTCATGAAGATTTTGTTATGCGCCAAAATACCCAAAATCATCATCAGCAATCCCTGTCCGAGGTCGCCAAACATCGCGCCGTATAAAAGCGGAAAAGTTAACGCCACCAACAGGGTCGGGTCAAGCTCACCGTAGCTGGGATGGCCATAGGTGCCCACGAGCGCTTGGATCGGTTTGAGCCATTTGTTTTGCGTCAATGCAACCGGCACGTTGGAGTGATGGCCCGAGCGGCTTGTCGCCATCGCCTCGATCAGGATTTCACGCGAGGCTTCCTTGAGGCGGGTCGTCAGGTCCTCTAGATCTGCCGTCGGCACCCAGCCGACTACAACGTACGTGTGGCGCAATTGCCCAAAGCGGATAATCGCATCGGCCATCACGCGGCTGATATGAACATCCCAAAGCAGGTCCTGCAACTGGCTTTTATATGCAACGCCCAATTCGGTCAGGTCGGATTCGAGCCCGGCAATCTTCTCCTTCGAAGATTCGATCTTCTGCCGCAGCAACGCGGTCACCTGTTCGGGTGTCCCGCTGAATTCCTCGGGCAGGCTCAACGGGTTGAGGTACGCGCTCTTTGCGGCTCGCTCCAGTACGTCGGAGTTGCTCTTCGGCCCCAGAATCCACACGACGGGTTTCTGGGCATCCTCACGCAAAACAAAAAACACGTGCGGTACTCGCAACAGGCTGGTCCGCAAGCGGCTGATATTTGCCGCGGGGACGATTCCCAAAATGGAGTGCATAAAGGTGGATTTCTTCAACGCCCCCACCTCCACATTGACATCCGCAATCGGCTCCAACTGACGCAGTTGACTCTCCAGCCATTCGAGCCGCTTCTTTTCCTCCGACAACTGGTCGCTGGCCTTCTTGACATCTTCCTCGATCCGATCCACCACGGGCTGGACCGAATCGAGGTCCACAACCGTATCAATTTCAGGCCTGGCAGGATATTCCTCCGCAAGACCGACGGTCTGCATGATGGTTTGGATGCGGCGCTCGAGCGCGGCATACGTCCCGGCCTTTTCCTGCCACGTGTTGGGACCCAGGTTTTCCAATCCCAGATTCGCGCTGTCCACTTGATGGAATACGCCATATCCGCTCAACGCCTTCGCAACAGCCACAAGATCCTTGGACGGAACGATCAATTCAACTTCGGACATTTGCTTCGGAAACAGCATGGCAACTCCATTTAGGCATGAAACTAACGTGAGGGAATTAGTGCAGCAATGTGGTTTTTAACAAGAGGGGACGGAATTCGTCGTCTTTAAGTCTGGATGATTTCGCCTCGACCAAAACCACGAGGTCCTGAATTTCAAAGTCACTGAGCACCAGATACGCCAGGGGCAGGCCGATGTGGAATGGGTCACCAACGAACGTGGAGACGCATTGGCGCATCACTTGTTGTTTGAGCAGGTGCTCCAGTTTGGGCAGACCCGCTTCGGGGTGGTCCAAAAGCGTGTTTACGTCGGGAATGGCGGGATAGATGCGCGAAACGACGGAGGCGATGTCCGCGCCCGCGGCAATGGCACGGATGTCGTCATCCTTCACGCGATACCCAAACGGCAGGGTGTAATTGATCGATTCCTCTTCGGAAAGTTTGTGATAGATTTTGTAGCGGATCACCCACATTAGATTATTCATATCGAGCAGGGAGCCGATTAATTTGGCGCCCATGTCGCGGTCTTTGCCCTTGAGCAGTTTCACCTCACCCCACAAACGCCGCCAGTAATCCAGGTCGAGGGCCACTTCCAACGGAAAAAGATTCTGCTCGACGGAAAAACGCTTCATTGCGAAGGACATGGTCGCTTCGTAAGGCGATCCCTTGAGCAGTTCAACCGCCGCGGCCACACTCCCCGATTCCACCATCGCCTGCACCGGGATGGTGGAAAACGAACCAAAAGGGAAGAGCACCTCACGGACGCGGTCCCACGCGGCAACATCGGAATTCCAGGATGAAACAGTTTGAATACTGCGTAAAACGGCCTTGAGATTCCCCACTTCAAAATATCGAAAGAGCTGTTGCACCAAGGGTCGCGTCTGTTCCGGGGACTGCTGAACCACGCTCGCATAAGAATCCGCCAGCCTGTTACGGATCTGCAGGATGACGCGGCGAGACGTCAGTTCATTCTCCTTCAGGCCGGAAAGATATTTCCCGTAAGGCGATCCCTTCAGCGCGCCCACAAGCGCGGGCAGGTCGGGTGAATCGCTGATGCGGGCCAGTTCCTGAGGAGTGAGCAAATCGGCGTACATTGCCCGCACACGCGTGCTGATGGCCGCATAACCAAAAACGCCGCCCGCCATGGTTACGCCCTGCCGATCACACGTTCCAATACAAAGGCGACCGCTTTATCGAAATTCTTTTTTGCCAACTCTTCGAATCCGCTGTTCGCGGGGACATCCCCGGCCGCAGCCTGAGTAGACGCGCTGCCAGATTGCGCCTCCGCGAGCATCTTGCGCGCTTCTTCATGCGCGTCGGCGATTGCTTTGGCAACCAAAGCCTGCGCCTCCTGCTCCGCCCTCATGGGGATTTCCTGCGCTTCGCGTTTTGCCTGTTCCTGTATTTCCTGCGCCTGTTTTTCGATCTCAAGCACCTGCCGAATCCGATTCTCATTCATATAAATGGCCTCGACGCTGCAAGATGGCTTGCCGAATATTGGGCATTATTGTAAAGTAAAAGTATAAGACTATCAAGGCCTGATTTGTTTTCTATTGTGAAAAACACAACATGATTTTGTGGCGCAGGAATCAAAAAGTCCCGCCAAAGGATCGCCGGGACTTTTTACAGTCGAACGGGGTTATTTCAATGTCTGGCGCAGGCCTTCGAGTCTTCCAGCGACAGAACCATCGAGTACTTTGTCACCAACTTTGACGATCAATCCACCCAGGATGGACGGGTCGACTCGGAACGTGACAGCTTGCGCGCCGACTTTGGTGAGAACCTCCTTCTTGACAGTGAACTCTTCGTCTTTCGTCAGCGGTAACGCGCTGGTCACTTCGGCGGATTCGCCCCTGAAGTTCGCATCCTCGAGGACGACCACCTTGCCCGACTTGATGCCCGAGAAGAAATCATTGATCAACGCGTGTTGGCGTTTTTCATCCAACGCTTCACCGACCAGTTTCTGCGCGGCGGCAATGGAGAGCGCGGCGACCTGCCCGCGCAGGTCGCCGAGGATGCGGTTGCGTTCGCCCTCGATCTCTGCCAGTGCGGCGTCGCGTGCTTTGGCAGCCTCCGCCTCGGCCGCGGCTTTGACATCCTTTGCGGCGGATTCGGCGCGCACGGTCGCCTCCCGAACGATCTTATTCGCTTGCGCCTGCGCGTCCGCCATGATACGCGCCGCGTCCTTCTCCGCGTCCGAGCGGGCTTCCGCGGCGATGCGGGCGTCCTCAAGTCCCTGGGCGACCTTTTCGCGGCGTTTTTCCAGCAATCCCAGGATGGGTTTATATACCCATACGCGCAGGACTACAAACAAGATCAGGAAATTGAAAATCTGCAGTAACAGATAACCCAGGTTGAGACCTAATTTTTCCAAAGCAGCCTCCTCGTAATATCCGATTAGAAAACAAACAGGATGAGGAGCGCGATCACCAGACAATAAATCGCGACCGCCTCAGCGAAGGCAATGCCGAGGATCATATTGGTCTGAATGGTACCGGTGACGTCCGGGTTGCGGCCCATGGCCTGCACCGCGCCGCTGGTCACAATGCCAATGCCCGCCCCCGCGCCGATGGCTCCGATCATTGCCAGGCCGGCACCGATGAGTTTTGCCGCCAACACAATATCGCCAGTCATTTTAGAGAACCTCCTTCGAAATTACTGCGTTCATGATTTCAAGTCGCTCCTTGGAATTGATTTCTGTCAAATCTTGTGAACATCTTCATCCGGTTCATGCGGCTCCTCGGCGTGATGGCCGGCAGTGGCCTGCGCCATAAAGGTCATCGTCAACATGCCAAAGACAATGGCCTGGATCAAGCCGACGAAGAATTCCAGCAGCAGGAAACCGACCTGGAAGAACCCCAGGCCGCCGCCGCCCAGCAGGGAGCCAATGACGAACAGCAGAACCGAGCCTGCAAAGATATTACCGAAGAGACGGAAGGCGAACGAAAGGATCTTCGAGAACTCCGAGACCAGTTCGAGCAGGCCGACGGCGAAGTCAATCAGGCCGAAAATGGGCTTGCTGAAAAAGGTCTTCACGTTCCAGAACTTGGTGAGATAACCGAATCCCTGCGCGCGGAATCCTGCCACCTGCACCATGACCACCGCGATCAACGCCAGCGCAACTGTAAAATTCAGGTCGGTGGAAAGAACGCGGACAAAGGGAATCAATCCGAATAGTTCGGCGCCCTCGCCATGCGCCTCCTCTGCCCCCTCTGCAGGTTTGACGATGGTTTCAGCGAAACCAAGATCCTCCACTGCATACCCATGTTCGGAATGATGCAGGATACCGACCGAGTCCACGCCGGGGATTAACTCGGTCCAGTTGACGACCAGCACAAGCATGGTGATCGTCGCAAACCAGGGGAAGATGAACTTCGCCCATTTACCCGCAGTACCTTCGGTCAGGTTGTAAAGGGCTTCGAGCAGGGCCTCGACCGCAGCGGGTAATCCCTTCAATACCATCGCACCACCCCGGACAGCGCGGTACACGCCAAAGCCAATCAATAGCAGAATAACATCTGCAATCAACATGGCCAGCATGGTATTGGTAAACGCAAAGTTTTGGCCCGCGAAGGTGAACAGAGTTCCGCTCAACGGCTCGGCGGGCAACTGGACGTGAGGCTGTATAGGCGGATACTTATTCGCGGCCATGGCGCCCAGGATGATGAACAGCAAGACAAACCAGCGGTTCACACCCCAGCGCCACCGGCCTTTCCTTTCCTGTGTTTCAGTCACGATCCAAATCCTCCTGAGAAGCAGGTCTCCCTGCATTTTCATTTTTTGTCGGCCTGATGCGATCAATGGCAGCGCGGGCCACGCGGAACATCAGGAAGAGCGTTGCCGGTATACTGCCAAGTAAAAAAACAATCGTAAAGAGCGGGCGCGTTTCGAAATACCGGTCCAGCCACAAACCGCCTAACAGGGCGAGCAGGATCACCACCAGCGTGATGCAACCGACCTGCCCGACCATCACGGTCAACACCGTGTTCACTACGCTCTGACGATCATCTTTCGATTGCACCATGCTGCACGATTATAACGACTGGTCAAGTGGGTGTCAATTCGAGGCTAGAACAGATTCAACGCGGCCGCATCGGAGAGACCGAACCAGGGAGCGAAGACCGTCCCAACCAGGATAATGCCAATGCTCAAAGCCACCAGCGCGACCATATACGGCCGCGTTACCGGCAGAGGCTGACTCTCGGCCGCCTCGTTGCGGAAGAGATAGACGTGTTTGAGCACCACCAGGTAGTAGTACAAGCCGATGATGGCATTGATGATGCCAACAACCGCCAGCCAGACCAGGCCCGATTCCACCGCCGCGGCAAATACCAGAACCTTGGCAATGAATCCGCCAAAAGGAGGCATACCCGCCAGCGAGAGAAAGGCTACCAACAGGGCAAGCGCCAGTCCGGGCGAACGACGGCTGAGGCCGTTATAAGACGAGATTTCGTCCGAGCCGCTGACGCGGGCGTAAGCCACCACAATCCCGAAGGCGGCCAGGTTGGTCACGATATACGCGATCAGGTAGAACACGACACTGGCCACACCCAATTGCGAGGCCGCGGCAACGCCAATCAACGCGTAGCCGGCATGCGCCACCGATGAATACGCCAACAGCCGCTTGATGTTGGATTGCCGGATTGCAAGCAGGTTCCCAACCGTCATGGTGAGGGCAGACAGCACGGCCAAAATCGTTGCCCAGGAGGACATCAGATTCGGGAAGGCGACCACGAACAGCCGCGCCAAGACGGCAAAGCCCGCGGCCTTGGACGCCGTGGACAAAAAGCCTGCAATCGGCGTGGGCGAACCTTCGTATACGTCCGGCGCCCAGAAGTGAAACGGCACAAGCGAGACCTTGAACCCGAGTCCCACCACGAGGAGGAAGATCACACCGACGATCACGCCCATCGAGAGTTGGCCCGTCTGGAACATGACTGCCAGTTTGTAAATGTCGGTCGTGCCTGTGAAACCATAGAGAAGGCTGAAGCCGTAGAGCATGACGGTGGAGGTCAGCGCGCCGAAGAGCAGGTACTTGAATCCCGCCTCCGTGGAGGCTTTGTCCTCGAGCATGAACCCGGCCAAAACGTAGAGAGGGATCGAGGTCGTCTCGATCGCGAGATAAAGCATGACAAGATTGGCCGAGGAGGCCATCAAAGTCATCCCCATCGTCGAGGCAAGCAGAAGCAGGTAGGCTTCGCCGCGGCGGTTGAGTTTCTCCACGTCCATCATGAACAGGGTGGTGGCGGCGGAGGCGGCCAGAAAGAGCATCTTGAAGAAGAAGCCCAGCCAGTCGAAGCGCACCATGCCGCCGAGCGCCATGACCGGCGCGCCGGGGCGGCCAATCAGCAGGCAGACCACCATGGTCAGAGCCAGCCCACCCGCCGTAAGCCATCCGAGATTGCGGCGTTGTTCGTGCTTCCAGAACGGCTCCACCAGCAGGATCAGCAGACCGATTGCCAGCAGGAGAATCTCAGGGAGAATCGGAGCGAAGGAATTCACTTATGCACCTCCCAGCAGGCGCAGAATGTTATCAACACCCGTCTGCACCATCGGAACCATGAGGGACGGGAAGAGTCCGATGCCGATCATGAACGCGCACAGCGTCACGATGGCAACTTTATCAAGAGCGGTGAGGTGAGAGATGTGACCGTGGAATTTCTCAGGCATATCGCCAAAGAACACCATGCGGATATTGCGCATGATATACGCGGCGGTGATGACGATCGAAATGCTTGCAATGACAGCCACCAGCCATTGCCTGCCCCATACGCCGAGGAAGATCGGGAACTCGGCGATGAAACCAGAGAGGCCAGGCATGCCCATTGAAACCAGACCGCCGATGATGAATCCAATGGATGCGAACGGCAGGATCCTGCCCATGCCGCCCAATTCAGGGATCTCGCGCGTGTGGGCGCGGTCGTAGACCATGCCGACCACGGCAAAGAAGAGCGCCGTCATCACGCCATGCGAGAACATCTGCACACCCGAACCAAGCAGACCCTGTCGGTTGAGCGTGGAAAAACCAAGCATGACCAGTCCCATATGCGAGACGGACGAGAAGCCGACCATGTACTTGAAATCGGTCTGCACAAAGGCAATGTACGCCCCATAGACCACCGCGATCGCGGCGAAGGTCATGATCAGCCACGACCAGTATTTCGCGCCCTCGGGCAGGAGCATGATACCGACGCGCAGGGCCGCGAACGCGCCCAGTTTCATCAGCACGCCTGCGTGGAACATGGAGACGGCAGTCGGCGCGGCCACGTGGCCGTCGGGCGACCAGTTATGAAACGGCCAGATGCCCCCCAGCACTGCGAAGCCGAGGAAGACGGGCAGAAACCAGCCGATTTGAAAATCAACAGGAAAGTTGGCCTGTTCAAGCAGGCGCATGTCAAAAGAACCAAGACCCGCCTCGAAATACATCGCCAGCGCGCCGATCAGGGAAATGACCGAACCGACGAACAGGTAGAGGGTCAGTTTCATGGCTGCGTATTCGCGCGTCCTGACCCAGCCCCAGATGGCAATGAGCAGGTACATCGGGAAGACGGCGATCTCGTAGAAGAAGAACAGCATGAACAAGTCGAGCGAGGCGAAGACGCCGAACACGCCCGAGGCCAGGATGAACAGGAAGGCAAAGAACTCGCGCGGACGATCCTGAATGCCCGTCGGCGCGTGCTCGTCGTCAATACCCCACGAGATGAGCACGCCCGTGAACATGACGATACCCGTCAGCAGGACAAGCGGCGCGCTCATCCCGTCCACGCCGAAGATGAGCTTCATACCCAGCGCGGGAAGCCAGTTGTACTCTTCCACAAACTGATAGCCCGTCATGTGATTAACAAGATACTGGTAATAGACCCATCCCGAAAGGATCAGGGCGAAAGTTGCCGCGGCCAGCGCGAGGGAACGCGTTTCATTGCGCCTCTCGGCGGGCATGAGCAGTATCAATACCGCCGCGGCCATGGGGGTAAAAACAATGACGCTGAGAACTGGAAAGTTCATAATCACCTCAGGGTTTGTAGACACGTACACACGTATACAGGAATGGATCAACTTCTTTTACCTGTGTACTTGTGTACCTGTGCACCTGCGTACGTCTTAACTAAACAACATCACCATCGCTTTATTGATGACATCCAAAATCCACGCCGGCCAGACGCCGATGACGAGGATGAGCGCCATCAACGGGGCCATGACGAGAATCTCCCGTGTGTTAATCTCGGTCAGTTTGTGTTCGCCGCGGGCCCAATGCTCGTTGAGAGGTCCGTGCAGGACATTTTTGATGCCCTTCAAGATGTACGCGCCCGTGAAGAGCAGGCCAAGCATGGCAATCGCGGTGTAGACCGTCAGGATCGGCCACGAGCCTCGCACCACGAGGAACTCGGAGACAAAGCCGTTGAGTCCGGGCAGGCCGAGAGACGCCATCGAAGTAAAGATGAGAATGCCGCCATAGACGGGAACGAGCGGGAACAGACCGCCAAAATCGTTCAGGTTGCGCGTGTGCGTCCGCTCGTAGATCACACCAACGAGGAAGAACATGCCCGCCGCGGAGAGTCCGTGGTTGAACATCTGGAGTACCGCGCCGTTGAGAGCAATCGTCGCGTCGAGCGTGCCGGACGCTTTGGCGGCCGCGGCGATCCCAAGCAGCACAAACCCCATGTGATTCACGGACGAGTACGCGACCAGTCGTTTGAAGTCGGTTTGACCGTACGCGGCGAACGCGCCGAAGACAATCGCGGCCACCGCGAGGAAGGCCAGCGCGCCCGCGTAGAATTGCGCCTGTTCGGGATAGAGCGGCAGGACGAGTCGCAGGAAGCCGTACGCGCCGAGTTTCAGCAGAACGCCCGCAAGGATCATCGAGCCGGCAGTCGGGGCTTCAGTGTGCGCATCGGGGAGCCAGGTGTGGAACGGCCAGACGGGGACCTTGATGGCAAAGGCAACCACGAACGCCCAGAACGCCACGGCCTTGACCTGTCCGACCGTGAATAAGGTCTGCCCGAAGATATCGCTCGAGGAAAGGGAAGTCCAGCCCTGTACGATGGTTTGTAAATCGAAGGTCTTGAACAGGACACCGAGCAACTGGATGCCCAGCAGGAGTCCGAGCGAACCTCCCATGGTGTAGATCATGAACTTGAGCGAGGCATAGTTGCGGTTGGCGCTTCCCCACTGATTGATGAGGAAGTACATCGGGACAAGGCCGATCTCCCAGAAGACGAAGAAAATCAGCAGGTCGAGCGCCATGAACACGCCCAGCATGCCGGTCTCCAGCATCAGGAAGAGTATCATGTAGGGCTTGACGCGGTCCGTGATGCTGAAGGAGGCCAGGATAGCCAATGGGGTCAGGAGTGTGGTTAGCACGACCATGGTCAGGGACAGACCGTCCACGCCAAGGTGCAGGGACGAGTGAATCGCCTCGTACCAGGGATAATTCTCCTCGAACTGGAAGCCGCTCGCGTCGGACTTGAAATTGACCCACACCACGACGGACAACGCAAACGGGACGAGGCTCGCGGCGAAAGCCGTCCAGCGGATGAGTTTGATCTCGTCCTTCGGAAGAAAGAAGATCGCCAGCGCCGCGACAGTCGGCAGGAAGAGAATGAGGCTCAGGAGATGAGAGTTGATGAAATCCATTTTCTGCTCCTGTTACGCCATGACCAGGAAATAGAAGAGCAAGCCGCCGACGACCAACAGCAGGAACATGGCCAGCAGCATGTATTGCTGGACGCGGCCCGTCTGAATCGGGCGCATGGCTCCGCCCAGGTCCGCGGTGCGGAAGCCGACGAAATCGCCAAAGCCATTGATGACGGGCAGGTCAATCCAGTTGCGGATTCTGTCGCCCATCCATTGCGTGACTTTGCCAAAGGAATGCAGGAAGCCGTCAATCACGGTCTGGTCCATCCACTTGTAGACAAGGGTCTCGGAAATCCAGTAAGCGGGTTTGACGAAGAGGAAGTCGTAAATTTCGTCGAAATACCATTTATTCTTCAACACAGGGATTTGGAAGAAATCTTCCTTGACCGATTTGACGTTGCGATAATACAGCCAGCCGAAGAAGAGTCCGCCCAGCGCGACACCGAGCGAGGTCAGCAACGGAATCCAACTGAACTCAACCGCTTCGGGGACATGCTCCAGCGTGTGGCCGACAAAATCGTGGAACCAGTTTGGCAGAATCCCGCCGAGGCCGGGGAAATGCTCGGGGATGCCGACCCAGCCATAGGTCACAGCGAAGAACGCCAGCACCATCAGCGGGACGGTCATCGTCCAGGGAGTCTCCTGGGCGTGTTCGGCTTCCTTCGTGCGCGGTTCGCCGAGGAAGGTCAACGTGATTTGGCGCATCGTGTAGAAGGCCGTCATAAACGCAGCGATGGCGAGCGTGATGAAAACCGCCATATGACCATGGCCGAACGCGTCGGCGAGGATTTCGTCCTTCGACCAGAAGCCCGCGGTGACGAGCGGGAAGCCCGAAAGCGCGAAGCCGCCGATGAGGAACGTCCAGAAGGTGATGGGCATTTTCCTGCGCAAGCCGCCCATGTTGAACATGTCCTGCGGGTCTACATGATGGTTGCCCGTGTGCAAAACGCCATGCTCCATGCCGTGAATGACCGAGCCAGAGCCGAGGAAGAGCAGAGCCTTGAAGAAGGCGTGCGTGATGAGATGGAACGCGGCCGCCACGTACGCGCCGATGCCGAGCGCGGCGATCATGAAGCCGAGTTGCGAAATGGTGGAGTAGGCCAGCACGCGCTTGATGTCGTTTTGCGCCACGGCAATGGTCGCGGCGAAGATGGTGGTGAATGTGCCGATGAACGCGACGACCGTCATCGTGTTGTGGTCGAGACTGAGCAGCGGGAACATGCGGATGACCGCGTACACGCCCGCGGAGACCATCGTCGCGGCATGGATCATCGCGCTGACGGGGGTCGGGCCTTCCATCGCGTCGGGCAGCCAGACGTGGAGCGGCCACTGCGCCGACTTGCCGATCGTCCCGATGAAGAGCAGGACGGCGATCAGTCCCGCCGCGGAAAGTCCGAGGATGGGCGTGGCGGTTGTCGCGAGTAGGTGTAAAACTTCTTCGTTGAAAATTTCGCGGAAG
>DAOTXP010000207.1:0-8126 GCA_034435275.1 Anaerolineales bacterium
GGAAAGACCCTCGCCTGGGTGCGCGCGGCGGGCGCGGACACCCGCCTCGAGGTCCGCCGCGCCGATGGAAGCATGCCTCTCGCGCGGACCGAGAGCGGATTCCTGCACCCGCCGCGTTTCTCCCCCGACGGCGAATCCATCTACATGCCTTTCGAGAGTCCGCGCCGCCCCATTGATTTGTGGCGCTATCACCTTCCCAGTGAAACTTTCGAGGCCGTCACGCAATCCCTGCCGCCCGACTTGCCTGCCGACGATTTCATCATGCCCGAGGAAATCACCTATCCCGGCATGGACGGGGCGCCGGTGCCCGCCATTTTGTACAAGCCGAAGAACGCCGGGCCGCACAACCCCGGCGTCGTTTACATTCACGGCGGACCGTCGTGGCACATTTCTTTCCTGTGGTACCCGATCATGAGTCACATGGCCGCGCGCGGCTGGACGGTCATCGCGCCCAACTACCGCGGCTCCACCGGCTACGGCCTCGCCTGGCAGACCGCCAACCGCTTCGAACTCGGCCGCCTCGACAGCGACGATTGCGCCGCGGCCGCTTTCTACCTTGCAAAATCGGGACTGGCCAACCCCGCCAAGATCGCGGTGACCGGCCGCAGTCACGGCGGCTATCTGACCATGACCTGCCTGACGCGCAATCCTGAATTGTTCGCGGTCGGTTCGGCGGTCGTCCCGTTTCTCAACTGGTTCACGGGACACGAGAATTCGCGCGACGACCTCCAGCACTGGGACATCGAAAACATGGGCGACCCGGTAACCAATCACGCCCTCTGGCGCGAGCGCTCTCCCTACTTTTTCCTCGACCGAATCCAGTCGCCCGTCCAATTGATCTGCGGCGAGACCGACCCGCGTTGTCCGGCCTCCGAATCCCTGGCGGCGCGTGACAAACTGACCGAACTCGGCCGCGAAGTGGAATTGCTTCTCTATAAGAATGAAGGTCATGCCTTCCTGGATGTAGAGAACGTGGTCGACTCTGAATTGAAGCGCGTCGCCTTTCTCGCGAAGGCGCTGGAGGAGTAACATGTTTCTGTTGCCCGCCGAATCCATCGAGGCAATGCACGCCGCCACCCTTCGCATTTTGAGCGAGACCGGCATTGTGCTCAACCACGCCGCCGGGCGCGAGCTGTTAACCGCGCACGGCGCCAAAGTTGGCCGCAACGATCGCATGCTCCTGCCGCCCGAACTGGTCGAGTCCTGCACCGCGCAGGCGGGAAAGAGGATCACCATTCGCGGGCGCGGCGGGATGCCCAAATCCCTTGGAGACGGAAATCTGTATTTCCACAACCTCGGCGGCGCGCGCGATGTGATCGATCCATCCAACGGAACCAAACGTTTCGCCACCGTCCAGGATGTGCGCGACGCGGCGCGCCTGCTCGACGCGCTGGAGAACTGCCACACCATCACGCCCTTCTTCACACCGCAGGACGTGCCCGGCGACCTGATGTCACTGGCAATGTATCGCCACGCCATTCCATACACGACCAAGCCTCTGCAAGGCCCCGGCGTGCAGTACGCTCCCGAGGCGCGCGCCGCCGTCCGCATGGCGGAGGTCATCGGCAGGCCATCCGATATACTGACACTGGCCGTTTCACCGGTCAGCCCGCTGACCATTCCCGCCCACGAAGTGGACGCCATCTTCGAGATCGCCCGGCTCGGCATCGCCTTCGGCCCCCTGCCCTGTCCCACCGCGGGGGCGACCGCGCCCATGTCCATTGCGGGCGCGCTGGCACAACAAAACGCGGAGGTGTTGATGTGCGTCGTGCTGGCCGAACTCGTCCAGCCGGGACTGCCGATCATCTACTGCGGGCGGCTGGCGATGATGGAAGCGCGCACCGGCATCTCGGTCTGGGGCGGAATCGAACTCGCTCTCGCCTCCGCCGCGACCGTCCAACTGGGTCACCGCTATGGATTCCCAGTCAACGTCTACGGTTTCTCCACCAACTCCCACAGCCTCGACCTGCAAAACGGCTTCGAGCGCGGACTGAACGCCCTGCTCCCCGCCCTGGCCGGCGCGGATGAACTCTCCGGCATCGGCGAGATGGAGGCAGGCGTGAGCGGCTCCTATGCTCAAATGGTTGCGGACAACGAATTCGCCGCCAGCATCCTGCGCGCCCGCCGCGGCTTCGAGGTTGGCGACGACTCGCTGGCCCTGGAATTATTCGACCCCGTCATGGACGGCTCGCGTAATTTCCTCGGTCAGAAACACACGATGAAATACCTCAAAGCAGGCGAGGTCCTGCTGACGAAACTTTCCGAGCGCGGAACCTGGGAGACCTGGGAACGCGAAGGCAGGCCAGAACTTGCCCGCCGCGCCCAGGCCGAAGCGGAACGGATTCTGCGCGAGCATGTGGTCGAGCCGTTGGAGGAAAAGCAGGAGCGGGAATTGGATAAAATTCTTTCGGCCGCCGAAACAGAAATGGCGAAGAAATAAGAAACGGAGTCCGAAGTCTCCCAACTTCGGCCCACGGATTCTATGGTTGAAAAATTAAAGGTGAGACATGTTAAAACAGGCACATGCGATCTCCGAAGAACTGATCGAATGGCGGCGCGACTTTCACATGCACCCGGAGATCGGCTTTGAAGTCCATCGTACCGCGGGAATCGTCGCCGATGCGCTGGAGAAGATGGGCTACCGCGTCAAGCGCGGCGTCGGCAGGACCGGTGTGGTCGCCGAGATCGGCGAAGGCGGCCGCGTCGTCGCGATCCGCGCCGACATGGACGCCCTGCCCATCCTCGAAATGAACACGACCGATTACGTTTCACAGAACAAAGGAGCGATGCACGCCTGCGGGCATGACGCGCACACGTCCATGGCGCTGGGCGCGGCGGATATTTTACGAAAAGAAAAATTCGAGGGCCGCATTCGTTTTCTTTTTCAGCCGTCGGAGGAAGTGGCGGACGCCGAGGGATTCAGCGGCGCTCAGCGCATGGTGCAGGACGGCGCGATGAACGGCGTGGACTTCGTCATCGCTCAGCATGTGGACCCGCATGCGCCGGTTGGGACGATCGGTATCAACGCAGGTCCCGCCTCGGCGGGGATCGATTCGTGGTTCGCGGAAATCCGCGGCGTCGGCGGACACGGCGCGTATCCGCACACCACGATTGACACCTTCTACCTGACCGCGCACGTGATGCTGGCGTTGAATGCCATCGTCTCGCGGCGGCTGAATCCGTTCGAGCCTGCGGTCGTGAGCATCGGCTCGATCAACGGCGGGCAGACAGAGAACGTGATTCCCGAAAGCGTGAGGATCACGGGCACACTGCGCTTCATGAACATGGATCTCCACAAGCAAATGCGCGCCGAGGTCGAACGCGCCTTCGAAATTGCCCGTACCCTTGGCGGGGATTACAGTATAAAATTCGAGTACGGCGGTCCGCCCATGATCAACGACGAGAAGGTGTCTGCCCTGATCGAGCGCGCGGGTGCAGATACCCTGGGAGAGGCAAACGTATACGACATCGAAAAAACCATGGGAGCGGAGGACTTCGGCAGTTTCATGGAACACGCGCCCGGGGCAATGTTTACCCTCGGCACGCGCATCGAGGACGGGATGGACCGCCCGCTTCACAACCCGCGCTTCGACATTGACGAGCGCGCCCTGCCGATTGGCACAGCCCTGCTGGTCGAGTCGGCGCTCAGACTTTTGAAGGAGAAATAACCGTTCCGGGGAGGGAACACCTATGCACACCATCTTGAAAAGCAAGAATAAGGAAGTCGTCATTGGGATTGATCGCCCGTTCGTCATTATCGGCGAGAAGATCAATCCGACCGGCAACAAGAAACTGGCCGCGGCGCTGACCGAGGGCAATTTGGACTTTGTCCGTGCGCTCGCCCAGCGGCAGGTCGCCTGGGGTGCGGACATGCTGGACGTCAACGTCGGCGTGCCGGGACTGGACGAAGTTGGCATGATCGCGAAAGTGGTCGAGACCGTCGCCTCGACCGCGGACGTGCCGCTGTGCATCGACTCGAACAGCCCCGAGGTGCTGGCCGCGGGTCTCGCGGCCGCGCCGGGCAAGCCCCTGGTGAACTCGGTCAACGCCGAGGAAAAGTCATTGAGCGGAATCCTGCCCATCGTCAGGGAACGAGGCGCCGCGGTCATCGGCCTGACGTTCGACGAGAACGGCATCCCGAAAACCGCCGAAGAGCGCGTCGCCGCGGCCGAGAAGATCATCGAACGCGCCGCAAAGCACGGTATTCCCCTCGAGGACATCATCATTGATCCGCTCGTGATGACCGTGGGCGCCGACAGCAAGGCCGCGCTGGTGACGCTGCAAACCATCGAGATGCTCAGGCGCGAGTTCGGCATCAACGTCAACCTGGGCGCGAGCAACGTCTCCTTCGGCCTGCCCGACCGTCACACCGCCAACCAGACCTTCCTCGGGCTGGCAATTCAAGCGGGCGCGACCTGCTCCATCACCGACCCGATCAAACTCGGCCAGACCATCCGCGCCGCAGACCTCCTGCTTGGGCGCGACGATTACGCCATGCGCTACATCAAATACTTCCGCATGGCCGAGAAATTGAAAGAGCAGGAAGCGGTAAAATAGTTCTCGCGCTGAGCAGAGGGCCGAATGCATGCAGAGGCCCGCGGACGAAGCGCAGATTTCAATGGTACTTTTAGAGGTAACCTCATGCGTCTCCTAATTCTCTCCTGCGAATCCCTCGCCCGCGCCGCGTATGGCGCGGCCGCCCACTCGCCGCACATCGTGGATGTGACCATCGTCCCGCGCAACAAACACCAGCCGCTCGACATCCGTTCGCGCCTTCAAGGATTGATTGACGAGGCCGAAGGCAAGGACTTCGAGGCGGTCGGTCTCGTTTATGGGCTGTGCGGACACGCTACCGCGAATCTCACCGCGCGCAGTATCCCGCTCGTCATCCCGCGCGCGCACGACTGCATCACCCTCCATCTCGGAAGCCGCGCCCGCCACGAGGAGGAACTCAAGCGCGAGCCAGCCACCTACTGGTACGCGCAGGATTATATGGAGCGCGTGCAAGGCATCAACGCCGCGCTGGCCATGGGTCAGGGCAGTGACGAAGAAATGAAAACCATGTACAACGATTTCTTCTACAAATACGGCAAGGCCAAGGCGGATCGGATGATGGCGGTGATGGGCTCGTGGCTGAACAACTACAAGCGCGCCATCTTTTTGACGACCGACTCGAACGCGGCCTCGCCTGTCGAAGCGAGCGCGCGCGCCCAGGCCGCCAAACGCGGCTGGCTCTTCGAGCGCCTCAACGCGGACTTCAGCCTGGTCCAGCGGCTCTGCAACGGCGACTGGGCCGACGAGGACTTCCTCGTCGTGCCGCCCGGCAAGACCACGCAGACAACTTATGACAATGATATTTTGAAAGCAGAGTAAAGAACAAAACAAAAAACGCAACAAAGCCTCCGCTTTAACTTCTGACTGACGATCAAACTATTCGACGATCAGACTACATGACCACCTGCCACATTGACCTCCAGCCCATCGGCAAACGAATTGACGTCCCTGTAGGGACGAACCTGCTCGACGCCTGCCAGCAGGCGGGCGTCGAACTGGTCGCGGTGTGCGGCGGCGCGGGCGTATGCGGAACCTGCCGCGTCCGGCTGTTGAAGGGACAACTCACCCAGGTCACCACCTCCGAAATGGACGAATTGGGCGCTGGCGACCTCGCCGCAGGCTACCGTCAGGCCTGCCAGGTGGAAGTCCTGTCCGATGTCACGCTGGAGATTCCACCCGAGTCCCTCAGCGCGCCGCAGAGACTGTCCATCGAGGGCCGCGAGACCGATTTCGAATGGCAGCGCTCCGTCATCGAAACTTATGATGTCAAAGTTGAACCTGCGACACTGACGGATCTGCGTCCCGACACAACACGAATCCTGGATGCCCTTCGCAGGGACGGCGGCCCGTTCGATCTTCCTCTCAACGAACCCTATCGTCCAAATTTCGATTCGGAGGCTGTCAAAGCCCTCGCGCCCCTGCTCCGAAACAACGACTGGCGCGTCCGCGTTGTGATCCGCAACGAGAATGAAGTGGTTGCGTTTCTCCCGGCCGGGACGCGCGCCTATGGCCTCGCAGTGGATATCGGCACGACCAAGGTGGCCGCCTATCTCATTGACATGGAATCGGGTGAGACGGTTGCAAAGTCTGGCGCGATGAATCCGCAGATCGCCTACGGCGAAGACATCATCAGCCGCATCCGCTACATTAACGATCACCCCGACGGTTTGAAGACCCTGCAAGAGCGCATCGTTGAAACACTCAACAATCTGGTCGAAGAACTGAGCAAGGAAGCCAAGGTAAAACGCGAACAGGTCATCGAAGCGGTGATCGTCGGCAACACCGCCATGCACCACATCGTCGCGGGTTTGCCGGTAAAGCAACTGGGCGATTCGCCATACATGGCAACCGTCGGCGAAGCGATGAATATCAAGGCGCGCGACCTCGGACTGAAACTCGCAGCGGGCGCTACCGTTTATCTGCCGCCCAATATCGCAGGCTTTGTGGGCGCGGACCATGTGTCCATGCTCGTTGGCGCGGGGCTGCATCATGTTCAGGAGACCATCGTCTCGCTCGATATCGGGACGAACACCGAACTCAGCCTCTTCCACAAAGGCCGCCACTGGACCTGCTCCTGCCCATCTGGCCCTGCGTTCGAAGGCGCACACATCGAGGATGGGATGCGCGCCGCGCCCGGCGCGGTCGAACGCGTGCGCCTCGAAGGCGACGACGTGCAGATCCACACGATCGGCAACGTGGACGCGGTCGGCATCTGCGGATCGGGCATCCTCGACGCCATCGCTGAATGTCGCAAGGCGGACCTGCTCACGCCGAAAGGCGCGTTCATCGGCGCGCATCCGCGTCTGCGCGGCAACGGCACCGCGGCCGAGTTCGTGCTGGTGCCCGCCGCGAGGTCCAGGACGGGACGCGACGTGCGGATGACGCGCAAGGATGTCAACGAGATTCAACTTGCCAAAGGCGCGGTCCGCGCGGGAGCGGAAGCGCTCTTGGATGTCGCGGGCATCAAAGCGGAAGACCTCGACCAAATCGTCATTGCGGGGGCGTTCGGAACGTATCTCGATGTGGATAGCGCCGTGACCGTTGGCATGTTCCCTCGCATCGAGCGGACGCGTTACCAGCAGATCGGCAACGCCGCAGGGACAGGAGCGCGCCGCATGCTGGTCGCGCGCAACCAGCGCGAGATCGCCGAGAACATCGCCCGCGAGGTGGAGTTCGTCGAGCTCGCCAAGCATCCGTCGTTCACGAAGATCTATTCGCAGGCGTTGTTGTTGCAATCCTAGTTGCACAAAATCAATTTGACCGGCAACCACGGTGCACCTCGGGACTGCGACCGAGCGCGTCTCCACTGCTTTGTACGGCTTGTCGTTCTGTCTTTTCGGAGTGTACTTTCCCCATCTGCTGGACGGTTTCTCGCGTGAAAAATGAGCCCCCGCTCTTTCGTGGCGCACCCGACGTGTGGGATTCTGCGGCATTTTCAAGCATTTTTCTGGCTTCGGGTTTTCTCTGCTCCCAAACAGAGTCCACGCCCGCCCACACGCAGGTAACACAAACCGTTAGGCGGCAAACCCGAAAGGTTATGAACGAAATAGGTGAATCATGCAGCTAGACCCAATTTACGCCACCTATGATTGGAGAGAGAATCGGGGAGTTGATAAATTCAAATATTGCCCATTATGTGGCACACAATTTGAGCACAGACAGATTGCCCAAAAGACTAGACCGTACTGCTCCACTTGCGGATTCATTTTTTACCGAAATCCTTTTCCAACCGTAAGTGTTCTGATTTTCAATGATAACAAAGTGCTCTTGGGAAAGAGATCGGGAGAACCCGGCAAAACTAAATGGGCTTTACCCAGCGGGTATGTTGAATTTGAAGAGGATTTCCTGAGCACAGCAATTCGAGAAGTCAAAGAGGAAACCGGGTTGGAGATTGAAATCATTTCGCTTCTGAATGTTCAATCGGCATTTCTACCACCCGAAGGCTTTGGTGCATGAAAGGATTGACAAAGAAGGGCGTGACCGTGTAATTTTAGTTTATGCCTAAACAAAAGAAAACACAATCACGCCCAAAGCCATTATACCGTGTGAAAAATTGGTCTGATTACGATAAA
>DAOTXP010000208.1:0-8034 GCA_034435275.1 Anaerolineales bacterium
GATTGCCGCGGTCGAAGCCATCGAGAGGGGTCAGATCAAGCCAGGCAATAACATCGTGCTGGTCGGTTTCGGAGCGGGACTTACCTGGGGCGCGCTGGCCGCCCAGTGGACCGGGCCTCTGCCTGCCCATCCGAAGGTCAATCTCCAGCGATATCGCGCCCTTGGGCGCATCCGCTCGATCCTGCGCCGTCTCGGCCGCTTCATCGAAGGTCTCATCTGGGGCAGGAAGGCATAGCCAGTTTGATTTGATTGTGGTAGGATACAACCGAAAACGAAAAAGGAGTGTCTCATGTTTGGACTGCCACGCGGAGCCGAATGGATCCTCATCCTGCTCATCATCCTGCTTTTGTTCGGTCCGGGGCGTATTGGCAAGATTGCCAGCGAACTCGGCCAGGGCATTCGCAACTTCCGCGAGGGCCTGGGCGGCAAAAAGGAAGAGGAGTCCCAGGAACCTCCAAAAGAAAAATAGCGGAACTCGGAGCGGATCATCCGCTCCGAGTTCGTTTTACAGGGATTTTACAATTCCTTAATCGGGGGGCAATTCACTGTGGATACACTGCGGGCATGGACACGAAACTCTCCCGCCGCGACTTTCTCAAACTGACCGGCTTCGTTGCCGCCGCTTCCGGGTTGTGGGGCTGTTCCCGCGCCGCCGACATTATCACCGCCACCCCGGGCCTGGTCCCGGCCGCCGATTTGCCCGATCCGCTCCTCCGCGCCGCGCTGACGCGCATTACCTTCGGGCCGCGGCCCGAGGAGGTCGAGCGCGCCGGCCAGATTGGGCTGGACAACTTCATAGACGAGCAACTGGCCTACGAAACAGTGGACGACCCCGAGGTAGCGCCGCGGCTCGCCGCTTTGTCCACGCTCGAAATGTCCGCGCCCGAACTGGCCGAACTGGAAAAGCGCGGCCAGCCCGTCACCGAATTGATGACGGCCGCCATCCTGCGCGCGGTCTATTCGCGCCGCGGACTCTACGAGCATATGGTCCACTTTTGGACAGATCATTTCAACATTTACATCGGCAAGAATCAGGACCGCGTCCTGAAAACGGTTGACGACCGCGAGGTGATTCGCCCGCACGCCCTCGGCAAATTCCGCCACCTGCTCTCGGCCTCGGTGCACAGTCCCGCCATGCTGGTCTATCTCGATAACGCGGCCAGCACGAAGGACGGGCCGAACGAAAATTACGCGCGTGAGTTGATGGAACTGCACACCCTGGGCGTGGACGGCGGTTATTCCCAGGCAGATGTGGAGCAGGCCGCCCGCGCCCTGACCGGTTGGACGGTGCGGCGCAGGACGGGTGAGTTCTTCTTCGACGCGCGCATCCACGACGACGGCGAAAAGGCCATCCTCGGCGCGGCCTTTCCCGCCGGGCAGGGAATGGGAGACGGCGAGCAATTGATCGAAATGCTGGCGGGCCATCCGTCCACGGCGCGCTACGTTGCGGCGAAACTCGTCGTTCGCTTTGTGTCCGACCAGCCGCCCGCCTCGCTGGTCGAGCGCGCCGCCGCGGCGTTCACGCAGACCGACGGCGACCTGGTCAAGGTGATGGGCACAATCCTGCACTCCGAAGAGTTTCGCGCCTCGCTGGGCGGAAAACTCAAACGGCCGTTCGATTTCGTCGCCTCGGCCCTTCGGCAGACCTCCGCCGAAACGGATGCAAGCAGGGCGATCCTCTACATGCTCACCCAGATGGGTCAGCGGCCGTTCTTCTGGCCCGCGCCCAACGGATATCCCGAAGTCGGCGCGGCCTGGCTGAATTCCAACGACCTGCTGGCGCGCTGGAACTTCGCCCTCGGACTGGCGGCGGGCGCGCTGCGCGACACGCAGGTTGATCTTCCCGCGCTCGCCTCGGGCGCGGCGACGGTCGAAGAGGCGCTCGACGCGTTGAGCCTGCGCCTGCTGGGCGGCGCGCTGACCGGGGGCCCGCGCCAGTATCTGCTGGACGCCCTCGCCGAATATTCCCCGGACGACGCGCTGGTCCCTTTGACCGCCCTGATCCTTGCCTCGCCGCATTTTCAGTATCGCTGACTTTAGGAGACAACCGATGACCACCCTCACCCGCCGCGACTTTCTCAAATCCGCCGCTCCGGCGCTGACCGCCTGGATGCTCGCCCCGATCCGCCCGGCGCGCCTGCGGCCGCGCTTCGCAGTCCTCGCCCCGCAGGGACAGGCGCCGCGCGCCAACGTGCTGGTGTGCGTCTTCCTGCGCGGCGGCATGGACGGGTTGAACACCGTCATTCCGCACGGCGACCCGAATTACTACGACCTGCGCCCGAGCCTCGCCGTCCCCGAACCGACGAACGGCGACGACAGCGCCATTGACCTGGACGGCTTCTTCAGCCTGCATCCGTCCCTGCGCCCGCTGAAGGATGTGTGGGACGACGGCGGCCTGGCTGTGATCCACGCCACAGGTTCGCCCGACCCGTCCCATTCGCACTTCGACGCGATGGATTACATGGAGCGCGGCACGCCGGGCGAGAAACAGATTCCCACCGGCTGGCTGGCGCGCCATCTCGAACTGGCCGCCTGGCAAAACGGCTCGCCCTTCCGCGCCGTCGGCTTCGGCACCCTCCTGCCTTCGTCCCTGCGCGGGCCGATCCCCTCCATCGCGCTCAAGTCCATTGCGGATTTTCATCTTGGCGGCAGGCGGCAGTCTCCCGAACTCGAACAATTCCAGGCTGCGCTCGCGGAGATGTATGCCACCGGCTCCAGCCTGGACGATAACGCGGCCTTCACGATGGACGCCATTTCCATGCTCGAAAGCGCGGCCTCGGGCGATTACCTCCCGGCCAACAACGCCGCCTATCCCGAATCGGAATTCGGCGAATCGCTCAAACAGACGGCGCAGTTGATCAAAGCCGAAATCGGCCTCGAGGTCGCCGCGGTGGACCTGGGCGGCTGGGACACACACAACGCGCAGGGCCAGCTGGATGGTCAGATGCCCGCGCTGCTCGCCGACCTGGGCGCGTCGCTGGCGGCCTTCTATCAGGACATGGGCGCAGGCATGAAAAACGTCACGGTCGTCACCATGTCCGAATTTGGACGGCGCGCCGCAGAAAATGCCAGCGCCGGCACCGATCACGGCCACGGCAACCTGATGTTCGTCATGGGCAAGGCACTGAATGGTGGCAAAGTCTATGGGGAGTGGCCCGGACTTGCGCCCGAACAGCTAGCCCCTCCCGGCGACCTGGCCATCACCACCGACTTCCGCTCTGTGCTGGGGGAACTGGCGCAGAAACACCTGCTCAATCCGCAGGTGGATCAGGTGTTCCCGAACTTCTCCGATTACCGTCCGCTTGGCCTGGCGAAGGAAATTTAGAGCCTGTGTGGATAACCGGTCTCAATTATGGAATCAGGGAGCCTGCTCCCGAAATGCGCCAGCAAGCTGGCTGACTCCAGAGTGATAGGCTGTTAGCCAAGCAGGGCGCGCAGTTCCTCGGCGCGCGTCACGGGCTGTTTGCAGACGAACCCCTCACAGACGTACGCGGCGGGTTGTCCCTTCACGAGCGGACGGTCACGCAGGAGGGCAGGGGCATCCTCGTCTGGCGGATACGAACCCGCGGCAATCACGACGTTTGGCCTGAATCCCGTCCGAACCGCGTTCACCAACTCCCACGCCGACTCCAGCCCCGCCTCAGCCGTGACTGCGACCTGCTTCACCGGTCCCAGTGCGAAGTCCGCCGCGGACAGCCAGCGCGCGAACGTGAGTGGGTACCTCAGCGCATACTCACCGACAAGGGAAAGTGATTTCTCTGCCAGATCGCGATATTTGCCATTGTCCGTGAAGGCGGCTAGTTTGAGCAGCGCCTCGCAGGCCAGTCCGTTGCCGGAGGGCGTGGCATTATCTTGAATGTCTTTCGGGCGGAAGAGCAAGGACTCGCCATCGGAGGGTGTGTCAAAGAATCCGCCCGCGGGATCGCGAAAACGCGCGATCATTTCATTCGCGAGTTCCAGCGCGGACATAAACCATTTGTTGTTGAAATCGGTCTGGTACAGTTCGAGCAGACCAAGGATGAGGGCGGCGTAATCTTCGAGGAAAACTTCCTCGGTAACCTTTCCGTCACGCCACGACCGGCGCAATCTTCCCTCAGGCCGCAGGGCGGACAGTAAAAACTCGGCATTGCGTGTAGCCAGTTCGTAGTAAGTGTCATTGCGAGGAAGCAAAGCGACTGAAGCAATCCCCTCGCCCGTGCTGGCGGTGGAAAACGCCCGCGCAGCCTCAGAAAAAACTGCCAGCATCAGGCTGTTCCAAGCCGTGAGGACCTTGTCATCGGTCGCAGGGCGGACGCGCCGGCCGCGGACGGCGAGCAGTTTGGAATGGCACTCAGCCAGTTTAACGGGAACAGAGTCAGCCTCCACTTTGAAGCGGGCGGCGAGGGTGGAGTCGTCGAGGGTGCGCTGGAGCACCGTCCTGCCTTCCCAGTTGCCGCGCTCGGTCACGCCGTAGGCCGCGGCGAAGAAGTCATAATCGGAATCCAGCGCGGCGCGCAGCTCATCTGCGGCCCAAACGTAAAATTTTCCCTCCTCGCCTTCGGAGTCGGCGTCCAGGGAGGAGTAAAAGCCGCCGTCGGGATGCGTCATCTCGCGCGCGACGAAACCCAGCGTTTCTTCGGTGACGCGGCGGAAGAACGGATCGCGGCTGATCTGCCAGGCGTGCAGGTAGGCGCGGGCGAGTTGGGCGTTGTCGTAGAGCATCTTCTCGAAGTGCGGGACGCGCCAGAAATTGTCGGTGCTGTAGCGGGCGAAGCCGCCGCCGACCACATCGTACATGCCGCCGCGTGCCATGGCTTTCAGCGCGTGCAAGGATGCGTCCAGTTCTTTCGCGTTCGCTACGGAGGTCACAGAGTCCACAGAGACTTTTTGATTCTCTGTGCTCTCCATGTTCTCTGTGGTGCGATGTTGCGCGGCGCGGCCAAGGAGGAACTCAATCGTCATCGGCTGAGGGAACTTGGGCGCGGATCCCCAGCCGCCGTAGCCCCAGTCGTATGACTCAACCAACTTGTTTGCAATGGCGTTGAGATGCTCGGATGTGAGCGCGAGATGGTTGGCCGCCGCGGACAACGCGGCCTGCAAATGTTGTGTCACCTGCCCGCCGACGCGCGTGACCTCGTCGCGTTCTTCGCGCCAGGTGCGGGCGATGCCATTCAACACATCTTTGAACGATGGCATGTTGTAGCGCGGCGCGGGCGGGAAATACGTCCCCGCGTAGAACGGACGCAGGTCCGGGGTCAGGAAGACCGACATCGGCCAGCCGCCCGAACCCGTCATGGCCTGCACGGCCTGCATGTAGATGCCGTCCAGGTCGGGACGTTCCTCGCGGTCCACTTTGATGTTGACGAAGTGCGCGTTCATCAGCGCGGCCGTTTCGGGATCCTCGAAGGACTCGTGCGCCATCACGTGACACCAGTGACAGGCCGCGTAGCCGATGCTGAGGAAGATGGGCTTGTCTTCGGCGCGGGCTTTGGCAAGCGCTGCTTCGCCCCAGGGATACCAGTCCACGGGGTTGTGCGCGTGTTGGAGGAGATAAGGGGATGTGGTTTGAGAGAGGCGGTTCATGGGTTACCGATAAATCAACTCAAACGCCATTATTATTCAAACTCCAGCTCGAACTCCTCGTCCTCGCCGAATTCTTCCAGCGGCTCGATCTGAATCTCGCTGAACAACGCCTCCTGCTGGGCGCGGACGCGGTAGCGTTTCACCAGTTCCAGCAAGGCCAGGAAGGTCACCACGATTTCCAGCCGCGTAGGTTTCTCGCCCAGCAGACCGCGAAAGGTCGCGGCGTGATCCGTCCGCATTCGTTTTGCGATCAAATCAATTTTCTCGCGGATGGTGATCTTCGGCGCGGCGATAACCGTCCCCAGCGATTGCTTGTCGCGCCCCTTGGCCAGGATGGCCTCGGCCGCCTCCAGCAGGTCGGCCAGCGTGATTCCGCTCAGGTCGAGTTTACCTTCCACTTTCGGCGGCGGCGCGACCCGCAGATAGGTCCGCAGGTGGGCCGCCTCGCGTTTCTCCAGCCAGTTGGCAATATCCTTGAATCGTTTGTAGATGCGCAACTGACGGGCCAGGTCCTCGCCCGGGTCCTCCTCGCCAGCCGCTCGTTCGGGCGGACGCGGCAGGAGCGCCTCCGATTTGATCTGGATCAACTTGGCCGCGATCACCAGGAACGACGAGATCTCGTCCGCGCTGATGCCCTGCATGGCGTGCACGTGCGCCAGGTACTGGTCGGTCACCTGCGCCAGCGACACCTTCGTGATGTCCAGTTCGGCGCGCTCGATCAGGTCGAGCAAAAGCGCCAGCGGCCCCTCGTACTCGGGGAGGCTGACGGTGTAACTCGGCTGGATGGGCGTGACCATGGCGGGTGAGATTATATCAGCAAGAACCGCCGCTGGTTGTGTAGTGCAGTTCATTTTTTCACCGCGATGAAATGAAGGCCGCGAAGTATTTGAATTTCGCGAAGGCATTTCTTCGCGTTCCCAATTCGTCTTCGCGCTCTTCGAATCTTCGCGGTTCCATTCTGGCGCGGACCTTCAGAGACTGCGCCCAACCCCGGAGACCATCAGGCCGGGATACGCGGTTATAATTCCTCCCATGTCCAAACTGACCCACCTCGACGAAAGGGGCCGCGCCCGCATGGTGGATGTCGGATCGAAACCCGACACGGAACGGGTCGCGGTGGCGAAGGGCGAAGTTCACATGACCCAAGCCACCTTCGACCTGATCCGCGCGGGTCAAATCAAAAAAGGCGATGTGTTGACTGTGGCGCAGATCGCGGGCATCACCGCCGCCAAACGGACCTCGGACCTGATTCCGTTATGTCATCCGCTTCCGCTCACCAAAGTGGACGTGGATCTCGTGCTGGACGAAACTCTGCCGGGCGTGGTCATCACTGCCACCGCCAAAGTGACCGGCAAGACCGGCGTCGAGATGGAGGCGCTCACCGCGGTCTCCGTCGCCGCGCTGACGGTTTACGACATGGCCAAGGCCGCCGAAAAGACCATGCGGATTCAGAACATTCGATTGGTTGAAAAGCATGGCGGGCAGAGTGGGGATGTGATAAATAGTTGAATCGCGCTGAGCGGAGGGTTGAGTAGCCCGAAGGGCAAAGCGAAACCCGAAGACGAAGCGCAGATGACCAGCATCACGCCCTTCGTCTTCGCTGGGTCTCGATACGGCGGCGATGGTTGAGTAGGCCAAAGGCTGTATCGAAACCCGCCGCCTACTCGACCAGCGGCTCAAGGCGAGAGCAATTGAGGCATACATGGAATTTCAAGCCGTAAACCTGAAAGACAAATTCACTTTGTTCACCGAACACTGGTCGCCGAAGATCGTCTCCCGCATGAACGACTACCACGTCAAACTTGCCAAAGTACAGGGAGAGTTCGTCTGGCATGACCATCCCGAAACGGACGAACTGTTCCTCGTCGTGCAGGGCACTCTCGACATTCACTTCCGCGATGGGAAGGTCACGCTCCACGCGGGTGAAATGTTCGTCGTGCCGAAGGGCGTGGAGCACAAGCCTGTGGCCGAAGAGGAATGTCACATCCTGTTGATCGAACCTGCGGGTACGGTTAATACGGGTGACGTTGTCGGTGAATTGACAGCCGAAAACGACGTATGGATTTAAGGATATGAACCGTGTAAAAGTCTTATTGTTTGCCACCCTGCGCGAGCGCGCCGGCGGCGCGAAATTCATCGAAATCAATCTACCAGAATCCGCCACCGTACACGACCTGAAAGAACAGGTCGCCCGCGAACATCCCAACCTCGAACAGTCCATGAAAAGCGTGCTCGCCACCATCAACCGCGAGTACGCGTTCGACGAAGCCGTTGTCCCTGCGGGCGCGGAGATCGCCATGTTCCCGCCCGTCTCCGGCGGGTAGATTGTGGACGGCGGACCGCAGGCCGTGCCTCCCAACTCCCGATTTCCGAATCCCGAATATCGAGCCTCGATGCCCAACCTCCAACCTTCAACCTTCAACCTGCCAACCATCTTCTCAATTACCGAAGACGAACTCGACCTAGATGCTC
>DAOTXP010000209.1:0-4929 GCA_034435275.1 Anaerolineales bacterium
GTGGTTCAAGCGTTTTGCATTCCCTTCAAAATCTCTTCCGCTCTATCAATTCTAACCACTTTCTCCGCCACCATCTGCGCCGCGACCCTTTCGATCAATTCGCCGCTCGCGCCTGCCGCGATGGCGACCTGCCTCGCGTGCAGCGACATGTGTCCGCGCTGGATGCCTTCTGTGGCAAGCGCGCGCAGCGCCGCCATGTTTTGGGCGAGGCCCACCGAGACGATGATCTCGGCGAGTTCGCTGGCGGTCTTGACTCCCATCAACTTGACCGCGGCTTGCGCGGCGGGATGGACCTTGGTCGCGCCGCCGACGATTCCCACTGCCATCGGCATTTCGAGCGTGCCGACGAGGTTGCCATCCTTGTCCTTGCCCCAGGTGGAGAGGGATGTGTATCTGCCAGTCCGCGCGGCGTAGGCGTGCGCGCCCGCTTCGATGGCGCGCCAGTCGTTGCCGGTGGCGATGACGACCGCGTCCACGCCGTTCATGATTCCTTTGTTGTGTGTCGCGGCGCGGTAGGGGTCTGAAGCCGCAAACGCCCACGCTTCGATGATCCCATCACGTACCGCTTCACCGCTGTAGGACAAATTTCTAATTTGTCCATTGGGCAAGTTGGAAACTTGCCCTACGGATTCAAACGCCAAATCCTTCACAGAAATGGTACAGCGCGCGCGGGCAATGCGACGGTCTGCCAGATTGGACAAAATCCGCAAGTGGACTTTCCCGCCGGTAATCCCCTCAATTTTGGGGGCGAGCCGTTCGCAGGCGGTATTGACCGCGTTCGCGCCCATCGCGTCGCGCACATCATAGATCAGATGAACAACGAGAAAACCGCCGGTGGGGGAGTCCTCGATGATGCGGACTTCCAAGTCTCTTGCGCCACCGCCGAATTTCTTGAGGATAGGGTCAATCGAGTCCGCTTCAGCGAGCAGTTCGGCTTTGTGTTCATACAGTTTGAGTTTGGCTTCGTGTAGATTTGTGACATTGATGACCTGCATCTGCCCAATCATCAACGGATCGGTAGCCGTGGCGGTGAATCCGCCGCCCGCTCGGGCTAACTTTGCCATAAAGGAGGCGCCCGCCACAACCGACGGTTCTTCGATGGCCATCGGCACCAGCACATCGCGTCCGTTGACCATGAAGTTGAGCGCGATTCCCAGCGGCAGGCTGTGCAAGCCAACCACGTTTTCGATCATGTGGTCGGCGGCGTCAGCGGAGAGTCCGCCCGAGTTCCACGCGGACAGGCTTTCGGGTGCCAGATGCGAAGCGTCCGCCAGACGGGCGCGGCGCTCGTCGAGGGTGAGGTTATAGAATCCAGCGATTCGGGAAGTCGGCATAAGTTTACCTGTGCAGACTAGATTTTATTGCCGTCTCCTGCCAAAACCTATCAGGGAGATTGGATTTGATTATAATGGTTGAAATGCGAGGTGTCTTCCATGCTGTTGACGCGTGAACAGCTTCAGGATCGGCTGATTGCACTGCACCGGGCCAGCCTTGAACTGGTCAGGGACGTATCGTTGGAATCTCTGCTGGAGCGGATCGCGGCCACCGCGTGCGAACAAGCGGAGGCGCGTTACGCCGCGCTGGGGGTGCTCGATGAAGATGGCAAACTCTGGAAGTTCATTTCGGTCGGCATGACCGAAGCGGAGATCAAACGTATCGCGCATCCACCTGTGGGACGCGGTTTGATCGGCGCGCTCATCGGCAGGGTGGATCCATTGCGCGTGCCCGTTGTCGCCGAGGACCCGCGCTCGGTCGGGTTCCCCGCGCATCACCCTCACATGACGTCTTTTCTGGGTGTGCCGATTCGGGCAGGTGACACTCAGTTGGGCCAGTTGTATCTCACGGATAAGATCGGCGCGGCGGAGTTCACGGCCGACGACGAGAAGATCATCCAGATGCTGGCGGCCTACGCGGCCGCGGCCATTCAGAACGCGCGCGTCATCGAGAAGATGAGAGAGCGCGATGCGGTCCTGACGCGCCGCAGTGAGGACCTTTCCCTCTTGAACGAAATGGCCTCCACGCTGACCTCGTCGCTCGAACTGGACGAGATCCTGAACAAGACGCTCGGCCTGGTGATGAGTTACATGAAAGTGGAGGCGGGCGAGATCTTCCTGTTGGAAGATGACAGGCAAACCCTGCGCATGGTGTTGCACCGCGGCCAATCTGCCGAGGCGTTCTGGACCCGAACCCGATTCCGCGTTGGGGAAGGGTATCCCGGCCTGGTGGCCCAGAGCGGCGAGCCGCTCATCAGCACCGACATCAAATCGGACGATCGCTTCCTGCGGCAGGCGGTGGTCAGCGCGGGCTATCAGGGTGTAGCTTGTTTTCCCCTCAAGGCAAGCGAGACACTGGTGGGTGTGTTGAGCATGGCGACCCGCGAATCGGTGGCATTCGACGAACACGACATTCAGATGCTGATGGCGGTCAGTAACTGGGCCGGGCTGGCAATTGACAATGCCCGCCTGCATCACAACGCACGCCGCCTGGCCATCCTGGAGGAGCGCGACCGCATTGGCATGGACCTGCACGATGGCATCATCCAGTCCATTTTCGGGGTGGGACTGGCGCTGGAGAACGTGCAACATCTGGTCAATGAAGAGCCGCAGAAGGCCAAATACAATCTAAGGAAGTCCATAGATGACCTGAACCAGATCATCCGCGACCTGCGCGCCTACATCCTTGACCTGCGCCCGCGCGAGTTCAAGCAGGAGAAACTGGTGGACGGCCTTAAGCGGCTGGTGAACGAGTATCGCGCCCATACGCTGGCGCAGGCGGTCTTCAGTGGTTCGCGCGCCAAGGTTGCCGACCTGCCTCAGGGACACGCCTCCGCGCTGTTCCACATCTGCCAGGAGGCATTGGCCAATTCTGCCAAACATGCCAGCGCCAGCAAGGTCAACGTGACGTTATGGACGACGGACGACCGTGTGCTGATGGAAATTCACGACGATGGCAAAGGCTTCGACATGGAAAAGATGAGCAAATCGCTTGGACATGGCCTCGCCAACATGCAGACACGCGCCCGCGCCGTCGGCGGCGAAGTGGATATCACCTCCTCGCCCGGCGAGGGAACGACAGTACTTGCGTGGGTTCCGCGCGACTCCGAGCTCTAATTCGCGAAATAAGCCTCGATTTGGCTTATCGAATCCCGGAAATCGGCGCTTCATTGCCAGCAGCGAAAAGCGTTTTCACTGTTGAGTTTTTTAAGACATATCTTTGCATTTACTGTCCCAACGCCTGTTGACCACCATATGTGGGGGGTGGTTATGTGGATTTCATGTCTTTGGCTGAAACGATTGTTCTAAACCACAATAGGCAACACCTTGTTCGCGAAATATTCTTTTAACATTAATTGACCTTAAAAAAACGGAAGTTTTTAAACTAGCGTAGGCTTATCGTGTTGGTAGTTATCCACATTCTCTGCTAGAATTTGGGCACGCTGAGAGAAGAGGATGTGAGTAGTTTGCATCCCAACCCCTGATCGTTAGTTGGACAAGCGCATATTTGATTACCTCACTAACCACGCGGACCGTCTGGCGGGTTAGTTCAATCTGCCCTATCTTTGCCTCGAGGGAGCAACTTATGAATGCACAGCAAGCCTGGCAATCTGTGTTGGCGCAACTCCAGATGGAGATGCCCCGGGCCTCGTTCGACACATGGGTGCGCGACACCACTCCTGTCCAGTTTGCCGACGGGGTGCTCACGGTCAGCGTCCGCAACGCGTATGCGCGCGACTGGCTCGAGTCGCGCCTGGCCGGCACAGTCAATCGCTTGCTGATCGAGATTTTGAATGCCAATGTCGTCGTTGACTTTGTGGTCGCGCAAGCCGCGGACGAGGAAATGGATCGGGAGGTCGAACCGCCTCAAGTGCAGACCGGGGCGGAGGTTGTGGAAGTCCGCGGCCGTAATGCAAAACTCAATCCACGTTACACGTTCGATGCGTTCGTGGTCGGCGCGGGGAATCGTCTGGTGCATGCGGCCTGTCTGGCGGTCGCGGAAAAACCCGCCCGCGCCTACAATCCGCTTTTCCTCTACGGGGGTGTCGGGCTGGGAAAGACCCATCTCCTGCACGCCATCGGCAACGCCTGTCACGCGCGCGGGTTGAACGTGCTGTACGTGTCTTCGGAAGAATTTACCAACGACATGATCAACGCCATCCGCACGCACACCACGCAGGCCTTCCGCGACAAATATCGCTCCGCAGACGTTTTACTGGTGGATGACATCCAGTTCATCGCGGGCAAGGAATCCACGCAGGAGGAATTCTTCCACACCTTCAACACCCTGCACGGACAGGACAAGCAGATCATCGTTTCGTCGGACCGTCCGCCCAAATCGCTGGTGACGCTGGAGGAACGTCTGCGCTCGCGCTTCGAGTGGGGTCTGACCGCTGACATTCAGCCGCCCGACCTGGAGACCCGCCTCGCCATCCTGCGCTCGAAGGCCGAACGTACCGGGCGTTTCATCCCGGATGAAATCCTGGATACGATTGCCCGCCGCGTGCAATCCAACATCCGCGAACTGGAAGGCGCGCTTAATCGTATCCTGGCCTTCGCGGAATTGAGCGGCTCTGCCCTGACCCCGCAACTGGTCGAGGTGGCTCTGGCCGATCTGTTGCCACAGCACAGCGTATTGGAGCCGCAGACAGTGATTGACGTGGTGGCGCGTTTTTTCAATCTTTCTGCCGAGAAATTGCTCAGCGCGGATCGTTCTAAAAACGTGGCCCTGCCTCGGCAGTTGGCAATGTACATCCTGAGGGAAGATGTGAAGGCCTCCCTGCCGCAAATCGGCGAGGTCATCGGCGGGCGGGATCATACGACAGTCATGCACGCCATCAAGAAAATTTCGGATGGGCTGGCAAAGGACGACCGCATGCAACGCCAGTTGATGCAAATCCGCCAGCAGCTGTATGGGCAGGCGGCGGTGGTGTGA
>DAOTXP010000210.1:0-2983 GCA_034435275.1 Anaerolineales bacterium
GCGGGTCCTGCACGAGGCGCTGGTCCACGCGGACATCCCGCCGCCCTACCTGCTCGTCGCCCATTCGATGGGCGCGCTCAACATGCTGGTCTTCGCCGACGAGTATCGAGGCGAAGTGATGGGCGTCGTGCTCGCGGACCCCTCGCATCCCGAACAGATCCAGCGCTATGGCCCCGAGCACATCAATGATGTAGAGGCCATCCGCACCGGCTTTCGGCTCGCGGCAATTCTGGGACGCTTCGGCATCTGGCGCATGGCAGGACTGCCGTATCTCTTCCAGCCAGCGGACAGCCCACAGCGGCAGCAGGCGGAATTGCTCCTGTTTCTCAGTTCGCCGCGTTTCTTCGAAACGTCCATCCGCGAACTCGACGACTGGCAGGCCTATTCGATTCAACAGGTGATGGACGTGCACCTGGGCGATATGCCCCTGATCGTGCTTTCCGCCAGTGCAACAACCGAGGGCAACCCGGTTCACGGGGGACTGCAACGCGAACTGGCCGCGCTCTCGAGCAAGGGCGAATATCGAATCGTGGACGGCGCGACGCACGGCAGTATCCTCTCTCAATATGCGCCGATTGTCGCCGAGGCTGCGCAAAGCATCCTCTCGCCGTAGATCGAATCTGTATACAACCGTGTGCATCTGTGGTTTAATTCCATTGGCAGGTGAATGACAGAAGTCTTATCGGTAACAAGTGAGGCTACATACAATGAGCGATAACAAATCCACGGCCAGCCAGATGTGGCGCGATTGGTTTATGACTGATGCGTATGGGGCCGAGAAGCGCTTCTACAAAACCTCACGCAAAATCTTCCAGAGACTCCCGCACGACCCGCGTTGCAAGTTTTGTCACGCGCCATTTCAGGGATTCGGCGGGTCCATTGTCCGCATGGTCTTCGGCAAACAGCGATCCACCCTGAATCCGGCTTTCTGCAACGTGTGCGAAAGCTACGCGCACCAGATGCCAGGCGGCGCGGAGGTGGAAATGTCCATGCTGTTCGCGGACGTGCGCGGTTCCACGGCGCTTTCCGAGCAAATGAGCCCCATGGATTTCAGCCGCTTGATCAATCGGTTCTACGTGGATGCGACCAACATCATCATCGAAGAGGATGGACTCGTGGAAAAACTGGCGGGAGACGCGGTGGCCGCGTTCTGGGGCGCGGGGTTTGCAGGAGCCAATTATGTGGG
Organism: Anaerolineales bacterium; assembly: GCA_034435275.1. GTDB lineage: Bacteria > Chloroflexota > Anaerolineae > Anaerolineales > Villigracilaceae > JBFMCC01. Next base: position 1,187 of record DAOTXP010000210.1, read on the forward strand.
CCGCACTTTGAATGCCGCGCAGACCATGCTGCGAATTATGGGACGGGAGGGCATCCCGGTGGGCATCGGCGTCCATTCGGGGATTGCCTTCTTTGGCGCAATGGGCTCGAACGACGGGCTGATCAACATCTCCGCCATCGGCGACGAGGTCAACCTGGCCGCGCGTTTGGCCTCGAAAGCCGCGGCAGGCGAGATCATCGTCAGCGAGCAGGCTCTGGATAAAGCAGGCGTGGACGGAAGCAAACTGGAGACCCGTAACCTGGATCTGAAGGGAATCAGCGGGCCGGTCCGCGTGCGCGTGATGCGCGGCTCCTAACCAAATCGTCAGTCCGTCTGTTTTTGATCATCCAGCCATCTGTGTACATCCGCGTACATCTGTGGTTAAATTTCCCCTGCCATGGATTCAAAGACTCTGTACGTCCTCGAATACCCCAAAATCCTCGAACGCCTCGCGGCCAATTGCGCCTTTTCCGCCTCGGCAGACCTGGCGCGCAAATTACAGCCATCCACTCGATGGGATGAGGTGACGCGCCTGCAAGCCGAGACGACCGAGGCGCGCCTGTTGCTCTCGACCTCCGACGCGACCGTGGGCGGCGCGCACGACATCCGCCCCGCGGTGGAACTGGCGCGGCGCGGCGGCGCACTCGAGCCTCAGCAACTGCTGGATGTCAAGTCCACGCTGATTTCGGCGCGCGACTTGAAGAAATTGCTCGTCCGCAGAGGCGGCCCTGATGAATCCGCCGATGCAGAAGTCAAAAAGGAGTCCCGCAAAGCCAGGCTGGCCCGCGGCGAGGCGCGTGCAGTCCATGACAAATATCCGCACCTCGCGCAGATCGCCCTCGGCCTGCCCGACACCCTCGGCCTCGTGGATGCCATCACGCGCACGTTATCGGACCGCGGCGAGGTGCTCGACTCCGCCTCGCCGAAACTGGCTTCCCTGCGCCGTGAAATCAAGATCGCGCACGACCGCCTGATGGGCAAACTGCAAAAATACGTCACCGACGCGCACACCACCCCCATGCTGCAGGAAGCCATCATCACCCAGCGCGACGGACGGTTCGTCATTCCCCTGCGCGCCGAATTCAAGGGGCGTATCAAATCCATTGTCCACGACCAATCGGCATCGGGCGCGACGCTCTTCGTCGAGCCGCTGCCCATCGTGGAGGCCAACAACGAACTGCGCGAACTGCAATTGCAGGAACGCGATGAGGAACGCCGCGTCCTGGCCGAACTCTCCGCGCTGGCGGCGCAGCACGCGGACGAATTGATCTGGGGCGTCGAGTCGCTGGCATTACTCGATCTCGCGTTCGCGAAGGCGAAATACGCAGAGGAGATCAAAGCCAGTGAGCCGATCATTCGCGAGTTGAAGGTTGAAAGTCCAAAGTTGAAAGAACATGCCCAACCTTCAACCTTAAACCTTCCAACCTTGAAACTCATAAAAGCCCGTCACCCTCTCCTCGACCCCGCCACCGTCGTCGCGATTGATTTCGATTTGCCAGAAACCACGCGCGCGGTCGTCATCACCGGGCCGAACACGGGAGGTAAGACCGTTGCGTTAAAAACTGTTGGTCTGCTGGTGCTCATGGCGCAAAGCGGACTGCACATCCCCGCGCAGAGCGGCTCGGAACTCAGCCTCTTCCAGGCCGTCTACGCCGACATCGGCGACGAGCAATCCATCCAGCAATCGCTCAGCACCTTCAGCGGTCACGTCACCAACATCATCCGAATCCTAAAGAAAGCCGACGCGCGCGCGCTGGTCATCCTCGACGAACTGGGCGCGGGTACCGATCCGCAGGA
>DAOTXP010000211.1:0-5816 GCA_034435275.1 Anaerolineales bacterium
GGAACCCATTTTAAACACAAAGGACACAAAGGGCACGAAGGAAAAATGCCCATCAATCAAGCCGCCTTTTCTCCCTTTGTGTCCGTAGTGTCCGTCGTGTTTAGGCTCTTTCCCGTTTGTTGCGGGAGAGCCACTTTTGCAAATTGTTGGTCTCGATATGCCCCTCGAAGAACACTCGGGGCTACTCGACCAGCAGATTCATCCTTTTTATCTGCGTTCATCTGTGGTTAAATAGACTCATGATCGCAACCTTGAACGGTGAAATCACCCAGATCGAAGATAACGCCCTCGTGCTCGAAGTCGGCGGGGTGGGACTGCGCGTCTTCGTCCCCGCGCCCCTGCGCGGACGGATGAAGGTCGGCGAAGCCGCATTTTTGTTCACCCACCTCGTCGTCCGCGAGGACGCGTTGACCCTCTACGGATTTGAATCCCAGGCTGATAGAGATTTATTCCACCTCCTGCTCGGCGTGGATGGCGTCGGGCCGAAGGTCGCGCTCTCGGTATTGTCCACGCTGACGCTGGATGCCATCCAGCGCGCCGTCTTTGCCGAAGAGGGCGAAATCCTGGGCCGCGTGCCCGGCGTGGGCAAGAAGACGGCGCAAAAGATCGCCTTACACCTGAAAGATAAACTCAAACCGACAGATGCCCTCGCCAAAGTGGCGGCCATGGCAGATTACGACAGCGAGGTGCTCGCCGCGCTGACCGCGCTGGGCTATTCGGTGGTCGAGGCGCAGTCCGCCATCCAATCCCTGCCGAAGGACGCACCCAAGGATGTGGAGGAACGTCTGCGGCTGGCGTTGGGATATTTTCAATAGCGGCAGTTGAAGTCAGTCTCAGCGGGCGGACGAAAATCCGCCCGTTTTGTTCTGTGGGTATAATGCCTGCACGGAGGATGTATGTTGAACAGGAAAATCACCTTTATCGGCCCGGGCGTGATGGCCGAGGCCATGATCGCGGGATTGATTCGCAGGAAACTGGCAAAGCCCGAAAACATCACGGTCTCCGGTCCGCGCGCCGAACGCGGCGAGGAACTGCACAGAAAATACAAAATCCAGGCAACGATGAATAACGCCGCAGCCGCCTCGCACGCGGACGTGGTCGTGCTCTCCGTCAAACCGCAGAGACTGAGCGAAGTGATGAAGGGACTCTACAAGGTCCGCCCTGAGGCGCTGGTGCTGTCCATTGTGGCAGGCGCCTCCATCCAGAAGATCAGCAAAACGCTCAAGCATCCCGCCGTGGTACGGTCCATGCCAAACACGCCCGGCCAGATCGGCGAAGGCATCACAGTCTGGACCGCGTCAACCAAAACATCAGACGAACAGCGCGCGATGGCGCGTCAGATTTTGGGCGCGCTGGGCGAGGAAGTCTTTGTCGAAGATGAAGGTTATCTCGACATGGCAACCGCCCTGTCGGGCACGGGCCCAGCGTACGTCTTCCTCTTCACCGAAGCGTTGATCGACGCGGGCGTGCACATGGGCTTCCCGCGCCGCATCGCCGAGCAACTCGTCCTGCAGACCATCAAAGGCTCGGCCGCGTTCTACGAACAGGCAGGGCGGCATCCAGCCACGCTGCGAAACCAGGTCACTTCCCCGGGCGGGACCTCTGCGGAGGCGTTGTACTATCTCGAAAAAGCGGGCTTCCGCACGGCCATTTCGCGCGCCGTGTGGGCCGCGTACCAAAGGTCACTGGAACTTGGAAAAGAAAAGTCTGTGCACATTCCCGAGGTAAATCCACCTGAAGAAACATGAACACAACAACGTCATGAAATACGATCCAAAAATCCATCACCGCCATTCCATCCGCCTGAAAGGATACGATTACACCCTCGCAGGTGCATATTTCATTACCATCGTCACCCACGAACGCGAATGCCTGTTCGGCGAAATCACAAATGGCGAAATGAATCAGAACAAATTTGGTTTGATCGCCCAGCAAATGTGGGACAAATTGCCAGCCCGTTTTCGCAATGTAGTATTGGGCGCGTTTATTGTTATGCCGAATCATGTCCATGAAATTATTTTGTTGGATGGAACCCGTAGGGGCATAGCGGAGAGCGCGACAGATTCTGGTGATCGGGCAACCCGTTATGCCCCTACAACCGACCGACAATTCGGTAAAATGATTCCAGGTTCCATCCCCGCCATTGTTCGCGCCCATAAATCATCGGTGGCGTATCGAATCAACCTTATGCGCGGATTGCGCAACACTCCCATCTGGCAACGGAATTATTACGAACACATCCTCCGCAACGCGGACGAGGCAGAACGTATCGAACATTACATCATGTCCAACCCATCCAATTGGGCGATGGACGATGTATGGGCATAGCGGAGGGTGCAACAAATTATGTCGATCAATCACCCCGCTATGCCCCTACCATAAACCATGTCCCTCATCACCGTCACTTCCCTCTCCAAATCCTTCGGCGCGGAAGACATCTTCCGCGGCGTCACGTTTTCCGTGCCAAAGGGCGCGCGGCTTGCCATCGTCGGTCCCAACGGCTGCGGCAAGACCACGCTGCTCCGTATCCTCGTCGGAGAGGAGGATGCCTCCTCGGGCACGGTGACCCGCGCCAGGTCCGCGCGGATCGGGTACCTCCCGCAGGAGGCCGACTTCCAGATGGAGGGAACGCTCTGGGAGGCTTGCCTGTCCCCGTTCGCGAGTCTCATCCAACAGCAGGACGAACTGCATCGGCTCGAATCGCAATTGGCAAACGCGGACGCGGAGACGATGTCGCGTTACGGCAAACTGCAACACGACTTCGAACGGCGCGGCGGGTACACGTATGTGACGCGCATCAAGCAGGTGCTGACGGGGCTGGGATTCGACGCCTCGGACTACGACATGCGGCTCGACCACCTTTCGGGCGGACAGCGCACCCGCGCCTTTCTCTCCCGCCTCCTGCTCTCAGACCCCGACCTGCTCCTGCTCGACGAGCCGACCAACCACCTCGACATCCGCGCCGTGGAGTGGCTGGAAAGTTATCTCGCGCAAAGGGACGCTTCGACTGGCGCTCAGCGCGGGCTTGCGGCGGTGATCGTCTCGCATGACCGCTACTTTTTGGATCGCGCCGCCAACGTGATTTTGGAAATGCGTCCCGATGGCGCGGAAGTCTATCGCGGCAACTACACCCATTATTTGCAGCAACGCGAGGAACGCTGGAATCGCCGCGAGGAAATTTTCAACAGCGAAAAAGAAAAACTGCTCAAAGAAGTGGAGTACATCAAGAAAAATATTTCGGGGCAGAACACCTTACAGGCCAAGGGCAAACTCAAACGCCTGACGCGCGTGGTGCAGGCCATCGAACAGGTGGGCATGGACGCGGCGGTTAACACGAGTTGGAGTCAGTTGGACATCGAGACCACCACCTCGCCGTTCAGCGTGGAGGAGGCCGAGCGCCGCGTCCGCGCCCTGCGCCTGCCCGATAACCGTCCGCCGAAATTCCATCTGCGTTTGAAGACGGCTTCGCGTTCGGGCGAATTGGTCTTGCGGACGAAAGATTTGAAAGTCGGCTATCCGCCCGACAAAGCGCGCGGCGACGCGGGCAAGTTCCTGTTCAAGGCCGAAGACATCACGTTACGCCGACAGGAGTGCGCGGCGCTGATCGGTCCCAACGGCGCGGGCAAGACCACCTTCCTCAAAACGATTCTGGAAAGCCTGCCGCCATTGGGAGGCGAGGTCATCATGGGCGCGTCGCTCCACATCGGCTACTTCGCCCAAGCCCACGAGGGACTCGACCCGCGCAAGACGCTCATGCAGGAGATTCAATCGGTGCGGCCTGAGTTTTTGATCCACGAGGTGCGCGACCTGCTGGGCAAGTTCCTGTTCTCGGGCGACGATGCCTTCAAACTTGTGGACATGCTCAGCGGCGGTGAGCGCGGACGTCTCGCCCTCGCCAAACTTGCGTTGCAACAAACCAACTTCCTCCTGCTGGACGAACCGACCAACCACCTCGACATCCCCGCGCAGGAAGTGCTGCAGTCCGTGCTGGATAACTACGACGGCACCATCCTGCTCGTCAGCCATGACCGCTATCTGATCGACGCCCTCGCCACCCAGATTTGGGAGATTGATCCCGACGAATCCGCGTTGACGGTCTACAACGGCACGTACTCGCAAATGAAGGAAGAGCGCGAGAAGCAGGCGGCGCGTCTCGCCGAGCAGCAGGCCGCAATTACCAATTACCAATTACCAATTACCGATTCCCGCAAAACGAAAAACGTAAAGAACAAAGAAGAACGCCGAAAGATCGCCCAACTCCAGGAACTCGAAAACGCCATCGCCGCCCTCGAAGCGGATTTGGCGAATCTGGGCGCGCAGCTGGAGAGTCCGTTCGTGAACCCGAAGGAAGTGGCGGTGATCGGGAAGGAGTATGAGCGCGTCCAGAGGGAAATGGATGAGAAGTTGAGGGAGTGGGAAGGGTTGCAGGGATAACTTTGCTATAATCGAGCCAAAGGAGTTCTTGTGATTCATATCATTCGCGACCCCTCTACCCCAGAACAAATGAAAGATATGCTCCAAATGCTACAGACCTACGTCAAATTGGCTGTGGACATCGAGCGCGGCATTCTGGCAGGCGGCGGGGCCATGCACGCGGACTGTGAAGCAGTGTTACTGGATGATGGAAGCCAGCAGGAATTTGTCTGGGGTGCAGATTGGGATCCTGCCGCTCAACAAGTGACCTTTGAGTCATTGATCAATATTCGTCCGCGTCAGAATAACCCTTCCATGCAAATTCTCGACCCAGAGATTCGCAATAAGGTCGCTGAAATTACAATCCGATTGCTTGGTGATAAATGAAAGACTGGTCTCCCATCCGTGAACGCTACATGCGCGACCCATTGCCTGTCCGTTTGGGCGGACTGGCCGCGAACCTGAGCCGTATCAAATCCTTTTCGGCAAACGATGCCAGCCGCGAGACGGTGGCAAGCCTGATTGATGAGAGCAAGATGTTCATTGAATGGACGGCGGCTCAGGCGGAGATTCCAACTGCCGCGTTGCTGGTTGATCTTCAAGTGCAACTTGCCTGTTGGCAATTGGGTTGGGACGAAATATGGGCGGATTCCACGCAACGCAAGCAGATCGCGGAGCAATCCGCCGATTGGTCAAGGCAGGTGCTGGAATTATCAGGATTATTGCGCGGATAAATTTAGATGCCTTATCGGGGGTAAGAGGAAAAGTGCTATACTATTTTAGCAACGGGGGAACCTTTTTTTCAAAAAGGAGTGACACATGTCCTGGCAAACCCAACTACGTGGGGAGTCGGTATCCTGGCTGATGAAATTCGACTCACCCGATGTCCGCTATTTGGCGATGCGTGACTTGCTCGACCTTCCTCCCGATGACAAAAAGCTAAAGGCCGCTCGCAAGCTGGCGCACAAAGAGGGGCCGATCGCGCATGTGCTCTCGAAGATGAACGAGGAGGGATGGTGGGGGCGGCCGGGGACGGGCTATGGGCCGAAGTACAAGTCCACGGTGTGGGCGTTGATTCTGCTGGCGCAACTGGGCGCGTCGGTGAAGGAGGATAAGCGCGTCAAGCTGGCTTGCAAATATTATCTCGATCAGGCGCTGACCCCAGGCGGACAAATCTCCGCCATGACCAACGCCGCGCCATCAGGGACAATTGACTGCCTGCAAGGAAATATGCTCTTCTCGCTGATGGACTTGGGTTACGAAGACAAACGCATGGACACGGCTTATGAATGGATGGCACGCACAATCACAGGCGAGGGCCTCGCGCCGCTGGAGGACAAGCGCGCGCCGGTCCGTTATTATGGATACAAGTGTGGTCCCAACTTCGCGTGCGGGGCGAACAA
>DAOTXP010000212.1:0-2310 GCA_034435275.1 Anaerolineales bacterium
TGTTCGAACGTCAAAACGTTAGACTTCATATTCTAGACCATCTTCGCGGACACGGCGCGGCTGAGGATGTGTATCAAGATAATCCATAAAACGAGCAATCTGACGGGACGATTTATCGGCAAGATCAAATACCTGATTGAATTGCTCCTGAGTCAAGTATTTCAAGTCAAGGGCAATGTACAACTGACAACGGACTTCGCCAGCGGAAGCCTTCGAGCGTCCCAGGTATTCAAGGAATTGCGCCTGTGTTCGACTCTCAAAGCCTTCTGCGATGTTGCTCATAATTGAAACGGAGGCACGTTGAATCTGATTCTTCAAGCCAAAATCTTTTGCAAATCGGCCTTGTTCTGTAAGAGCGTAAACCATTCGCGTGAGTTCTCTCGCGGTCTTCCACGCTTCTATATCTTCAAAACGCGTAATCGTGGGCATAGCGCCTCCTTGAGCAGAACATTCCAACGTTTGAACGTTTTAACGTGAGAACGTTACATCGGCCGGCATTCCAATCTTCAACCTGCCCTCGGAATCGCTCACGCTCAATTTGATTGCATACACCGTCGAACTGCGCCCCTCCACGGTCTGCACGTTGCGCGGGGTGAATTCGGCTTTGTCGGAAATCTGGATGACGGTGGCGGTGAAGGTCACGCCAGGGAAGGAGTCCACTGTCACTTCGGCCTGCTGGCCCAGCGAAACTTCACCGTAGCGGTCTTCGGGCACATAGACCGTGATGGTCAGATCGCTCAACTGGCCGAGGACGAAGGCCGTGGCGCCGGGCTGGACGAATTCGCCGACTTCCACGTTGCGGGTCAGGACGACGCCATCGCTGGGCGCGGTGATTGTTAGTTTTTCAATTTGCGTATCGAGCAGGGCAAGGTTGGCTTCGGCCTGCGCGAGGGCAGACTTCGCCTGGTCGAGGGCCTGCGACGCGGAAATCACGGCGGGGGCCTCCGAGCCCGTCTGGAGGGAGAGCAGGCGCGTGTACGCCGCATCGTAACGCTGTTGGGCAATGACCACCTGTCCGCGCGCGTAGCGAACGTCATAGGCAGATTCGCTATTCAAAAAGGAATTGTATTCCCGCTGGGCAGCGTTCAATTCATCCAGCGCGGCGTTGTAGTAATCATACGCGGCATCCAGCAGGCCGCCGCTCTGTTCCGCGTATTCGGCCTGTACCTTGACCTCGTCGGCCACCAGAAACGCAGCGCGGGCATTGTTGAGTCGTTCCTCCGCCGCGAGAAAGTCGGCATTGGCGAGGTCGTTGATGACTTTATCAAGATTCGCCAGGGCGTCATCGAGAGCCTTTTGCGCGGCTTCCACTTCCACTTGTGCGGAGACGATTTGTTCATCCTGATTGAAATACCAGGCAGGCTGGTTGAATTCATCGGGCGCGGAGAAACGCCAATCGGCGGCGCGCTGATTCCCCTGCGCGGCGAGCGCGGCCTGCAAGGTCTGGTCGTATTTGGTCTGCGCGCTGACGAGGGCGGCTTTGGCGGAGTCAACTGCGGCGGCCGCGACTGCGCGTTGCGCGGTCAGCAGGCTCGGGTCCAGACGAAGAAGCGGATCGCCCGCTCGAACAGAGTCGCCCTCCTCGGCGAGGACTTCGGTCACCTTGCCAGCCAGTTCGGGCGCAACATTCACTTGAATCGCTTCGATAAATCCAGAGGCGGTCAGCGCGCCGTTTTTCGCGCCCAAACTTTGGGTGACGAGAAAATAAATGCTGAACGCGACGACGAGCAGGACGATCACAATGACGGGAAGGGGCGGGCGTTTGTGATTCATGGTAAATCTCCTGTGTGTGTTCTTTCGTCTTTCATAGGCGGAAGAAAGAAGAAAGAAGTTAATCGAGTCGTTTGCGGAAGCGCATCGCGGCGGCGGTCATGATTCCGACCGCGAAGAGGGTCATCAGCAGAAATTGCATTTGAATTTCGGCGAGGCCGACCCCCTTCAACAACAGCGAGCGGATGATGAAGAGATAATAGCGCAGGGGCATGAGGTACGAAAGCCATTGGAGAAACTTCGGCATGGCTTCGAGCGGGAAGAAAAAACCAGAAAGAAAAATGCTCGGCAGGAGCGTCATCCACACCGTCAGCATGGCTTCCTGCTGGGTATTGGCGACGGTGGAGGCGAACAGGCCGATGCCGAGACCCGTGACGAGGAAGATGCCCGACATGAGGAGGATGAGTCCGAGGTCGCCGCGGATGGGGACGCCAAACCACCAGTGACCGATGGCCAGCACTTCGATGGTGTTGAAGAAACCGAGAATGAAATAAGGCATGAGTTTGCCGACGATGAGTTCCCACGGGCGGATGGGCGTGA
>DAOTXP010000213.1:0-3950 GCA_034435275.1 Anaerolineales bacterium
GGCGCGTAACCGCGCCCAGGCCGAGGATCATCAACAGGCTGAAGAAGGCCACCGTTACCAGTTCGCCGAATCCGCGGCGCGCGTACTCGGAATAGGTATAACCGTCAATGTGGATGTTGGCCTGCCCGCCAAAGAAATACTGGAACTGGATGACGACAAAGATCGCAAATAACACCAGCACACTGCCCAGCACGATGCTCGTCTCGATGGATCCGAGAAAGGGAGCAATGGTGGGCTTGTCTGCGCCGATGAGTTTTTCGTCGCGGCTGTGCAGGGCGGCATAGAGCAAAATACCCACCAACAGATACGCGTCGAAGAGAATGTAACACAGGCGGAAGATCAATTCGGGCAGGTTATCAAGATCGAGCGCGTAAAGAAGATCGTGCAGTCCCTTTTCGAAGACCGCATCGGCGGAGGACAGCAACGCCGCGAAGATGGCGACGATGGGCAGCGCGATGACCAGTCCGCGCAGGATCGGCCAGAAGGAGCGTTGGGGCTGTTCCCCGCGTTCCATTCGTTCACGGCGCACCTCAGCAGAATAAGACAGCGGTTTGAAGAACATACCACCCATCAGGCGGAAAAAGCCCGCAATGTAATCCGAAAGACTGTACCAGGGCCAGCGTCCACCGAGATAGGTGAGAGCCAATACCGCCATCAGGAAGAGGGTCATCGCGTGGGCGAGGAAGGAGGTCATCGGCTCGGCGCGCAGGAAGGTGACCGCCGCGAAGAACAGGATGGGAATCAGGAGAAAAAACGTGTTGCGGGCCGGCGGATATTTTTCCTGCGTGAGCAGGAAGAAGCCGCCCCCCAGACACAACACAACATAGATGGCAAAATTGACGCCCGGTGTGTGCTTCCAGAACAGGAAGTCGAAGGCCCACCCCAGGAAAACGGCAACCAGCCACAGACGATTCGGATTGGATTTCATGGCAGTCTCCTCAATGGATTTCCCACAGGATAGTCGCGGCGGTCTCGCGGAGTCTCTCAAAGACTATCACTTTTTTATTGTACCTCTCACAAGAGCAGGATTTCACACAAAAGTTACAATTTGATTAGAAGTCCAACGGGTATATTGACATCCGATTCCTTTTGTGCGATACTGCCGTCACAACGCAGGCGCTGCCTGCCTCAAACTGCCATCCCAAAAGAAGAGGAGGTGGTGTCCAACATGGATAGTAAGAGTATCGAACGCGGCGCTGTGGCATCCCTCCTCATCGGTCTCCGATAAGGAGCCACAGCGCCCAGAGAGCGCCGTCCGCGAGGGCGGCGCTCTTGTTTTCCTACGGTATAATCCCAGCCAACATGCAAACATCCCCGCGCGTTTCACTGGTAAAGATCACACAATGGATTGTCCCCGCCGCGGCTTTCCTCGCCCTGGCCGCATGGATGTACATTGCCCCGCCCGGCATCCTTGGCAAGATGGACGCCGTCGGCTACGCGGTCTGTCATCGCATTGACGAACGATCCTTCCACGTCGGCGAACGGCAACTGCCCCTGTGCGCCCGCTGTTCCGGGACCTTCACCGCCGCCTTTGTGGGGCTGGCTTTTCAGGCTTTCGTGGCGCGTAAGCGCGGCGGTCTGCCGCCCAAAAAGATGATTGTTCCTCTCGCGCTTTTCTTCCTGGCCTTTGCCATTGATGGCGCGAATTCCTACCTGTATTTGCTCAAAGAGACCAGCGGCGGGCTGGCAAACATCCCTAATTTGTATGTTCCCAATAACACGTTACGCCTGTTCACCGGCTCGGGCATGGGACTGGCCATGTCCCTGTTCATGTACCCGGCCTTCAACCAATCCGTGTGGCGGGACGTGGACTTCACCGCCGCCATCGGAACCTGGAAGCCGCTCGCCGCGCTAGTGGGCCTCATGCTCGCCCTCGACTTCGCCATCCTGACCGAAAGCCCGTTCGTGCTTTACCCAATCGCTATCCTCAGCCCATTGGGCACGCTGGCCTTGCTGGTCATGGTCTTCACCATTGCGTGGATTATGGTAATGAGACAGGAAAACTTCTTCGTCTCGTTCAATCAACTTTGGCTGCCGCTCTCTGCGGGATTCACCATGGCCATGATCCTGGTGCTCGGCATTGACCTGTTCCGCCTGCAACTTACCGGCACCTGGGGCGGCTTCCCGCTCGGTTAATTCATTTGGAGGAAAGATGGAACTTCTCACCGGTATCTTTTCGGCCTTTGGGCTCTCGGCCAGCGCCGGGCTGAACGCCTATATTCCCCTCTTGGTCGTAGGCGTGCTGGCCCATTACACGGACTGGATCAAACTGCAATCCCCCTGGGACCTGCTCGCCAACCCATGGATCCTGATCCTGCTGGGCATTCTGCTCATCATCGAAATGCTGGCCGATAAGGTGCCCGCGGTCAACCACATCAACGATGTGATCCAGACTGTCGTCCGCCCGGCGGCCGGGGCGATAGCCTTCGCCGCCAGCGCCAACGTCATCACCGACGTGAACCCGATCCTGGCGCTCGCCTGCGGACTGCTGGTGGCCGGGGGCGTGCACGCGGTCAAGGCGGGAGTCGTCCGCCCGGCGGTCACCGCCACGACCGGCGGCACGGCCAACGTCCCGGTCAGCGTGGCGGAGGACGTCGCCTCCACAACGGTATCCGTCCTGGCGGTCGTCCTGCCCATGATTGTCGGCGTCCTGCTCATCATTGCGCTTGCGTTCTTCCTCTGGTGGCTGTGGCGGCGTTCCGACGCGTCCCAAACCGCCTGAGACGAATCGCCACCTCTTGAGCCGCTTTGGCTTATAATTGGAATAATTTACCCACCCAAAATTTCAGTTCATCACAAAGGAGAGAAATCATGAACGAACCCATGGGAACCCCCGCTCCCGCTCCCGAAGCGCCGAAGAAAAGCAACACGGGCCTGATCATTGCCATTGTCGTCGTAGTCGTGCTGTGCTGTTGCTGTGCCCTCGGCGTAGGCTTGTGGCAATATGGCGATATGCTGGTCCAGATGCTAGGCTAGTAATTTTCAAAACCGAATATCAGAGACGGCTTCCCTTACAGCGGAGGCCGTTTTGCGTTAAACCGTTCCTGCAATTCGGCCAGTCCCGCGCGCGCTGAGGCGCGGGCGGCCTCGTCCAATTCCGCCGCGAGAAATTCCTCCTCGTCCAGCACGGTCTGCACACCATCGGCCGAAACCCACAGATCCAAAAATAAATCCACATATTCCACGCGCCCATCCGTGAAGCGCGCAGGACGCGTGATGTTGCAATACCAGCCTTTCAGCGCGCCGTCGTCGCGGTCGTGAATCTCGAAGATGTTGTACCAGCGGTCGGCATAATAGGTTTCCCTAAAATGGTCGCCGCGTTTGAGGAACGTATCCATGAAGGGCATGTCTTCGTTGTTGAAGAACGCCTCCAGCACCAGCCATCCCTCGCCGCGCGCCACCACCTCGCCTTCGTAACGCCAGGTCTCCTCGCCTTTTGGATTCAATTTGCTGACGATGATTTTCTCACTCATGGCCGAGACATTCTACCGCAAACGTGACCGAGATCTCCGCGCCGATTTTCGGCGCCTCGCTCAAGTAGACGACCAGCCCGCCTCGCAACGTGACCTTGAACTGCTCCCGTTGAAAGAGCACATCCTCCACCCGCGCGGTGACCTGCCCCTCGCCCCGTCTCGCCTCCGCTGCGCTGCGCTCGACGCGAGAAAACGGGAGTTGTTTGAACAATAAAGCAATCTCGTCCCCTTCTGAATGCCGATGCTCACAGCGCGGCTCGAAGATCCCAAACTCGGTCTCCACCTGAAACTTTCCAACCTGCAACCCTTCGACAGGCTCAGGGCGACGCCTGCCAACTCCCATGACAACATTTCCCGCTCCCAAAAACCGCGCCGCCCACGCGGAGCCAGGATTCGACCACACCTCCGCAGGCGAGCCCTGGCGCACAATTCGACCACCGTGCAACAGGAGCACGCGGTCCGCGATGGCAAAAGCCT
>DAOTXP010000214.1:0-18983 GCA_034435275.1 Anaerolineales bacterium
TTGCCAAACGCACACGCAAAGACGGATCGCTTGTGGATGTTGAACTTTCCGGCGTACCAATCGTTGTTCAGAACCAGAAACTGGGAATGTATGCCCTGTACCATGACATCACCGAACTCCAGCGCGCCCGGCAGGAGGCCATCGCCGCCAATGAAGCCAAGAGTTCCTTCCTCGCCACCATGAGCCACGAGATCCGCACCCCGATGAACGCGGTCATCGGCATGAGCGGACTCCTGCTCGATACCGAACTCGATCGCGAACAACGCGACTACGCCGAGACCATCCGCAACTCTGGCGACGCCCTGCTGGCCATCATCAACGACATCCTCGACTTCAGCAAAATCGAAGCGGGCAGGATGGATTTGGAGCATCAGCCCTTCGACCTGCGCGAATGCGTCGAATCCGCGCTGGACCTGGTGGCTGGCCGCGCCGTCGAGAAGGGACTCGACCTCGCCTACCTCATTGACGACGACGTCCCCGCGGGCATCCAGAGCGATGTCACCCGTCTGCGGCAGATCCTGACCAACCTGCTCAGCAACGCGGTCAAGTTTACCGAGACGGGAGAGGTGGTTCTCACAGTCAAGAGAGGCAGGGCAAAGGACGAACTGCTCTTCACGGTGCGCGACACAGGCATCGGCATTTCCGAGAGTCACATGAGCCGCCTGTTCCAATCCTTCTCGCAGGCCGATTCGTCCACCACGCGTAAATTCGGCGGTACGGGGCTGGGCCTCGTCATCAGCAAGCGTCTCGCCGAGATGATGGGCGGCGAAATGCGCGCCGAAAGCGATGGCATCGGTAAAGGCTCGACCTTCACATTCACCATCAAAGCCGAGCCTGCCAACGTCGCGGAGCGTAAAACCGCGCGCGATATCAAAGGTATTCAACCGTCGTTGCAGGATAAGCGCGTCCTCATCGTGGACGATAACGCCACCAACCGCCGCATCCTCATGCTCCAAACGGAAAAGTGGGGCATGCTCCCGCGCGAGACGGAACATCCCCTGAAGGCACTGCAATGGCTCAAAGACGGCGAACGTTTCGACCTGGTCATCACCGATGTGCATATGCCCGCTCTCGATGGCCTCATGCTGGCGCGCGAGATCCGCAAATTGCACGGAACCCTGCCCATCATCCTTTTGACCTCGCTCGGGCGGAAGGAAATCGGCGCGGACGATTTGGAGTTCGCCGCCTACCTGACCAAACCCCTCAAGCCTTCGGCTCTTTTCGACGCCGTCGCGGAGATCTTCGCCCGGCATCTCGTCACACCCAAAGCGGATTCCGCCAAGCCTGTCGTTGACGCCGACATGGCGAAGAAGCGTCCTTTGCGCATCCTGCTGGCGGAGGATTTGCAGGTCAACCAGAAACTAGCCCTGCGTCTGCTGGAGCAGATGGGCTACCGCGCCGATGTAGCCTCGAACGGGTTGGAAGCGGTGGAGTCCGTCGAGCGGCAAACCTATGATGTCATTTTGATGGATGTGCAGATGCCCGACATGGACGGGCTGGACGCTACGCGCGCCATCCGCAAGAGGAATATCAAACAGCCGTACATCATCGCCATGACGGCCAACGCCATGCAGGGCGACCGCGAGATGTGCATCGAGGCGGGCATGGACGATTACATCAGCAAGCCCATCCGCATCCCTGAACTGGTGACGGCGTTAAACCTGGCAGGAGAGAAACATGGCAAATGAGAATGTGGATCGAAAAATCCTGCAGGCGTTGAAAGATTCTGTGGGCGAAGATTATATCGGTGTGATGCTCGAGACTTTTTTCGAGGAGACGTCGCAGTTGATGGCGGATTTGCGGAAGTCGCTGTCTGCAAGCGATGCAGATGCATTCCGCCGCGCGGCGCACTCGATGAAATCGAACGCGGCTACTTTCGGGGCAATGCGTCTCTCCGAATTGGCGAAGGAACTGGAGTTCATCGCGAAGGCGGGGACTCTCTCCGAGGTCGGGAACAGGCTGAATGTCTTGGAAGAGGCGCTCCAGTCCGCATCCAGAGAGATCAGGGGATTCTCGGCATGAAATCCACACACGAACCAGGTCGCCTTCTCGTTGTGGACGACAACAAGGTCAATCGCCTGCTTTTGGCGCGCGGACTCGAACAGCAGGGACACGAGGTGGCAGCGGCCGAGAATGGCAAGGTGGCGATGGAGATGCTGCGCGCCAAGCCGTATGATTTGCTCCTGCTCGACGTGGACATGCCTGAGATGAACGGCTTTGAGGTTCTTGAGGCTTTGCTGGAGGATCCCAATTTGCGCGACCTTCCTGTCATCATGACTTCGGCCTCGGACGAACTCGACCGCGTGGTCAAGTGCATCGAGATGGGCGCGGAGGACTATCTGGTCAAGCCGCTGAATCCAATTTTTCTGCGCGCAAGAGTGAGCGCCAGCTTGGAAAAGAAACGCCTGCGCGACCAGCAGAGAAAATTGTTTCGCACCTTTGCCACAGCCGAGGTGGCGGAAGAACTCTTGGAGAAAGGTTTTTCGCTGGGCGGTAAACATGTGGACGCGACCGTCATGTTTGCCGACATCCGTTCGTTCACGACCATTGCCGAAAGGCAGGATCCCGCCGACACCATCGAATTGCTCAACGATTATTTTGCGTTGATGTTCGATGCCATTGCGGGCCACGGCGGGACGTTGAATCAAATGGTGGGGGATGGGCTGATGGCGGTCTTTGGCGCGCCCATGCCCAACGAGAACCGCCGCGAGCAGGCCGTGCGCGCTGCGTTGGAGATGCTGGACCTGCTGGACGGTTTCAACCAGGAACAGGCGGCGCGGGACAAGGTGCAGATTGGGATCGGGATCGGGATCGCTTCGGGCCTGGTGATCGCGGGATACACGGGCACACAGCACCGCGCCACCTATACCTGCATCGGTGACACCGTGAACCTGGCCTCACGCATCGAGAGTCATACCAAGGTCGCGGCGCAGCCGATTCTGATTGACCTGTATACCCGCGAGGGATTGCCAGAGGAAATCCAAGTCGAGGCGCTTGGTCCTGAGCGGTTCAAAGGCAAGGAACAGGAAGTGAGTATCTTTGCAGTCCGGCGCGGATAGATTGCGCGAAACCGTCCTGAAGGTTTCAAACCTTCGGGACGGTTAATGATTCGGGCGGATTCCGAACGACTCGTTTAAATTCGTGTACAGCGTCTCAGCCCTGTAGGTGCGGTCATCGATTGGGCTGAGGCGCGCCGCCATGGCGGGTGTGATGAGCGGAATGGCCTTGCGCTGATAGAAGCGGTGATACAGCCGATTGGCCGCGGCCTCGTCCCAGCCCCAGGTTGAATCGGGATAGCGCGACAGGTCGAGGGGGCGCGTATAGCCGCGCAGGGTCTTGGTCTGTTGCACGCTGCAATAATGCTCGAAATAGGTCATGACCAGTTCGCGCGGGCTTTTATAGACTGGTTCTCGAAAACGCAGGTTGATGTAATTGGATTTGGCGACCGCGCCCCAGCGTCCGTCCATTCGATAGAGCGCCAGCACGTGATCGTCGTCTTCACCGGGATAGGGCACGATGTCAAGGATGAGCGGCTTGAATCCGATTCGCCATAAGGCCAGCGCGGCGAGGAAGCCGCCGTCTAAGCAGTGGCATTGCCTGTCCAGCATTACGTTGAGGGGCGAGCGGTCGCGCTCCTCGCCAATGTAGGGCATGCTATCCAGATATGCCTGGACGGCGAAGGGCGAATCCAGTCCGCGAAAGACGCGGCGTAAGTTTTCGGGCAGGCGTTTCTCGAATTGGGCCAGGGCAGAGTGCATGTTCATCTCCTCAAATGCGATAAGGAGATTGTAGCGCCAGATGCCCCTTTGTTCAAGCGCACCGCATAAATAAAAATGACAGCCGCTTCGGAAGCGGCTGTCATTTTTGCATTTACTCGTACGCCAGCGTATCTCTCACCGTCAACCGCGAAGCCCGCCGCGCGGGGAGCGCGCTGGCAATCGTCGCAAGGACGAGGGTGAAGATCAGCCAGGCGACGATGCCGCTCATCCCATAGACGGGATTCATCGGCGAGTTCATGATGGCCAGGCCCACGCCGAAGGTCAGCACGCCCGTGATAGGGAGGGACAGTGCGATGCTAATGAGCCAGCTCAGCAGACCGACGACCATGCCTTCCACAATGACGATGGATTGAATGTCGCCGTTGGAGGCGCCAATGGCGCGCATCACGCCGATCTCGCGCGTGCGCTCCAGCACGTTGATGCTCATCGTGCCCATCAATCCCAGCCCGCCGACAATGGCGATCAGGGTGGCCATGACCAGCATGAAGTAGACCAGGATGTCGGTTTGCGCTTTTTGGTCGCGGATGAAATCCGCGCTCAAAGTGGCGGAAGTGATCTGGATGCCGCGCGCTTCATATAACGCCGTGATCTGGTCGCTGATTCGCTGTTGTGTGACCGCGTCGTGTTGCGTCGTGAGCACGCGCAGGGAGTAGACCTGTTCAGGCTGTCCGATCAGGCGGCTGAGATATTCGTAATTGACGTACAGCAGGGGCGGGCTGACGTTCCCCGTGATGGTGTAAACGCCGATCACGTGCCATTGTGTCCTCTTGCCGTCAATCTCGATGGTCAGCCAGTCGCCGACCTTGATATCGGGATAAACGTTCAGGAGGTGGTTGCCGATCACGACGGCGTTCTCGTCGCCCGTCGCCAGCCAGCGGCCGGCCGCGATGATGGGGTCTATCAGGGTCGAGGTCGAGGGCGGAGCGACGAACACGATCTGTGTGCCTGCCTGGCTTTCGTCCTTGATCAGGGTGCCGGGGTATTCCGTCCAGCCTTCCACGCTCGCAACGCCGGGGACGTTTTGCGCGATGGAAGCAACTTCATCGAAGCGGTAGTAGCGTCCGAATGAAACGTTGATATCGGCCAGGAAATATCCCTGAATATCCTGGATGGTCTGATCGAAGGATTCCCATAGGTTGTAAATGCCGATGAAAATCGCCCCGCCCAGCACGAGCGAGAACAGGGTCAGGCTGAGACGCAGTTTTCGGCGAAAGGCATTCCGCAGAGACAGGCGCATCGGGCGCGGGATCAGCAGGGCGGCTTTGCTCACGCTTTTATCCTTCGGCTTGGCGTTCCCGCCGATGCCGTAATCGCTGACCGCCTCTCTCACTGTGACGCGCACGCTGTTGTAGATCGGCCAGAGAGCCGCCAACAGCGGAACGACCAGTGCCACGATTGCCTGTTGGATGTACGCGCTTCGATAACCATGATACGGCGCGGGATCGAAATTCAAGTATTGCGCCATGCCTCCGCCGAGGTCTTTTGCCGCCGCGTTGGCCAGCGGCACGGCAATGGCCAGCGCGCAGAGACCGAAGCCGAGGATCAGGAAGGCGTACATTACAAAGACCTGCGCCGTTCCGCCGCCCACGGCTTTCATAATGCCAATCTGGCGCGTCTGCTGGGTCATCAGTGCGGTGACGGTGTTGATAATCAAAAAGCCGCTCAGCAATACGGTCAGGTAGCCCAGCACGTTCAGAACAAAGAAAACGCCCTGCGTGACGCTCCACGCGAAATGATGGCCGGGCTGATAGATGCTTACGTAATACACTTCCGCACCGGCGCGTTCCAGGCGGTCGGCTACGGCCTGCGCCACAGTGGTCACGTGCTCCTGGTCGGTCTGGTGTTCGGACACGCTGATCGCCAGCGAGTCGTAAATTGGATCCCCTCCCAGCCACTCCAGCGTGTCGGGAGTCACGTAGGCGTTCATCGTGTTCGTGAACCCGAATGGAAATCCCGTTACATCGTGAATGTAACCCGCCAGGACCAACTCGCGGCGCTTGCCGTTATCCAGTTCCACAAGGATCGTATCGCCGGGTTCGTAGCCGAGTGCGGCCGCGGAGGCGTCCACCAGCACCTGCTTGTCGCCGAGCCGCGGCAGGCTGGATTCGCCCATCACGGGTTTGATGCGATTGACGCTCCTCGCGTTCGGGTCTTCCACTTCCGAAAGCAGGATGGTCACTTCCTTGTCGTCGGTGCGGACCACGTCGGCGTACACGCTGTTCCCGCCTTCCGCGGCACCCACACCCGGCACACTGCGCGCCACCTCCACCATATCGTCGTCCAACGGATAGGCATAGATGACTGCTTCCGACGGCAACGCCGATTGATAGTCGCTCTCCATGCTTTCGAACATGTACAGGCCCATGTTGCTATTCACGCCGACTGCAAACGTGCCCACCATGATGGTTAGGACGGTAAGCAGGGTGCGCGACTTGTTGCCCCAGAAATCGGCCCAGACCTTCTTCCAGCGGCTGGCGATCATGACGCGCCTCGCTTCTCGACGTTCTCCTGTTCGTGGCGGTCCGCGGCCTGACGCAGCGCGTCGCGCGTGACCTCGGACTGATCCAGCAATTCCTTGAGTCGGTCGTACCCGATGGCCAGCACCTCGACCGGTCCCGCCTCCGAGGCGCGGATCGAGGCGCGGTGCCGCTTCTCGTGGAAGAATTCCATTTCGCCGAAGTATTTCCCGGGTCCGAGCTGAACCGCAACCACGTCCGATTGCCCCTCACGCGGCAGGATGACTTCCACCACGCCTTTGGTCACGATGTAGAACGAGTCGGCGTTAGTGCCCTCGGTCAGTATCATTGTCCCGGCTTCGTAGACCTGGTGCCTGGCAAAGCGCATGGCCTCCATCACCTGGCTTTGCGAGAGGCTGGGCATGGCATGAGACACATATTCGTTGACGATCTCGCCGTCCACGATCAGGGCGGTGCGATTGGCGCGTTTGGCGAGGCTGCTGTCGTGCGTGACGACGATGATGGTCTTGCCCTGCGCAACCAGGCTGTTGAACAACTCGAAGACGCTGTCGGCGGTCTTGGAGTCGAGGTTGCCTGTCGGCTCGTCGGCGATGACGATGGGCGGGTCGTTGGCGAGGGCGCGCGCGATCGCCACGCGCTGTTGCTGTCCGCCGGAAAGCGCGGTGGGGAGTTTGTAGGCATGATCGGCCAGTTCCACCATTTCGAGCAGGGCGAGGGCGCGCTTCTCGCGCTCGCGCATCGGATAGGTGCGGCAGAAATCCATCGGAAGCATGATGTTCTCGATGACCGAAATGGTGGGCAGTAACTGGAAGAACTGGAACACGATGCCGAGATTCTTCCCGCGCCAGCGCGCCATGCGGTTCTCACCCATCTTGTGGACGGCCGTGCCGTTGACGAATACCTCGCCCGCGGTGGGGCGGTCAATGCCCGTGATCATGTTCAGCAGGGTGCTCTTGCCGCTTCCCGACTTGCCGATGATGCTTACGAATTCACCTGCGTTGATCTGAAGATCCACGCTTTTGAGGGCGGGATAATCACCGACGGCCGTCTTGTAATTCTTGTGCACGTCGCGCAGGTCAATCATTGCCTCGCTGCCGTTGCCGTTGTCTTTGGGTTTTGTAAAGAGGGACATAAATACCTCAGAAGTAGGAAGGCTCCAGAGCCTTCGCGAAACACTTTGAAGGAGGCGGACCTTGGAATTCCGAAATCCGAGACTTCGGAATTCGCGGTCGTGTGCTACTCGAGTTTCACTTCGGCTGTCATGCCCCAGCGCATGGAGGGGTGTGCGTCCGTCAAGAGGATGGTGACCTCGTAAACCACGTCGCCCTGGCTCTCCGAGTAACTCTGTCCGATGGAAAGTACGTTGCCCTTGAGTTCCACATCGGGGATGGCGTCCAGTTTGACCGTCGCGGGCTGGCCCTCGCTGATGCTGACCACGTCAATCTCGGTCAGGTCGGTGGTCTTGACCACCCAACTGGACGTGTCCGCAATCGTGACGACGGGCTGTCCCGCCGAGGCAAATTCGCCCACCTTCAAATCGAGGCTGGTGATGATGCCCGCGAATGGGGCGCGTACTTCAGCGTTTGCCAGCGCGGCGCGGGTGCCCGCCGTATCTTCCGCAAACGATGGGTCTTGCAGGGCATCATAATCCTTCTGAGCCTGTGCCAGACGCGCCTGCGCGTTCTCCAGGCTGGATTCGAACTCCAGCCACTGGATCGCCTTGCGATACTTCGACCAGGCGTCGTCGAGGCGCTTCTTGTACTCTTTGGCGTTCGGATTATTGGGGCTGAAGTTCTCGTATGGTTCGTAGGCGGCGCGGGCCTCGTTCAGTTTCTCCAGCGTCATCTCGACGGCCTCGGTGGGAGTCAGACTCGAAAAATCGGAGGGCACATCGAAATTGTCCAATCGGTATTGTGCATCGCGCACACCCTGGTAAGCCGCGGTCAACTCCTGCAAGGCTGCGGCCTGCGCATCCTCGAGGGTACGCGCTTCGTTGCTCTCCAGCCGCGCGATCACCTGTCCCGCGCTGACTTCTTCGCCCTCCGCCACCAGCACCTCGCTGACCAGGCCGCTGGCGTTCAGGGCAATCTCCGCGTAACGAACGGGCTCGAGGCGGCCTTCGGTCACGATGGACGTATCCGCGATGACAGTTGGAATATCGGTTGCTTCGGCGGTGGGAGTGGGCGCCGCGCCACATGCCGTGAATAACAGGCTCGATACGACGAGCAGGACGAATTTGGCAGTTTTCATAGGGATTCTCCTCGGTTGAAGATTCGAAGATGATCATTTGACCTAAACCATCTACGCTGTAATTCGAATCAGGTTGCACGCAATCTTCCAGAACATTCTGCGCTAAAATCAGTCAGATTTCAAGCATGGAAAGTCATAAATACTCGTGGGTTGTTTCTGGAGGTTTTGTGCGCATTCGAAGACTGGACCCAGCCGACCACCGTGACCGGCGCGCCTTTCTGGACTTTCCCTTTCGCCTCTATCGCGGGAACCCGAGCTGGGTCCCGCCATTGACGGATGCCCGCAGCCTCTTCGGCGGACATCCGTTTTATGAACATTCTGTCGCAGATTTCTTCCTCGCGGAAGATAAGGGGGAGGTCCTGGGCCGCATCAGCGTGATGCACAATCGCAACCACAACGCCTATCGCAATTGCAGGACGGCCTTCTTCGGCTTCTTCGATTGTGTGGAGGATAAGACCGTCGCGCGCGGCCTGTTCGGCTCCACCTTCGAATGGGCGCGGTCGCGCGGGCTGGATGAGATCATCGGTCCGCGCGGGCTGATGGGCTCGGACGGCGGCGGGATTCTTGTGGAGGGCTTCGAGCACCGCGCCGCGCTCAACGAGAATTACAACCCGTCCTACTACGACGCCCTGGTCGTGGATTCGGGTTTTGTCAAAGACCGCGACCACCTGTCGGGGTATCTGCCCGGCGGCTATCGCCTGCCCGAGCGGATCAAGCGCATCGCAGAGGAGGTCAGGAGGCGGCGCGGATTCTGGATCAAGACTTTCGCGTCCACAACGGAGATCAGGCAGTGGGTCCCGCGCGTGGCGGCGGTGCACGCCCGCTCGTTCACAGGCAACCATGAATACTTCCCGCCGACCGAGGCCGAGATCAACCTGCTGGCCGAGTCCATTGTGATGGCCGCCGACCCGCGCCTGCTCAAACTGGTCATGCTGGGCGACGAGGTGGCGGGGTTCATCATCGCCTATCACGACATCGGGCCCGCCCTGCAAAAATCGGGCGGCAGGTTGTGGCCGCTGGGCTGGCTGTACATTTTGCAGGAACGCAGGCGGGACAACTGGGTTAATGTCAATGGCGTGGGACTCCTGCCCGAACATCGCGGCGTGGGCGCCAACACCCTGCTTTACACCGAGTTGGCGAAAACGGTGGTGGATGATTTTAAATTCAAGCACATCGAAGTCATTCAAGTGGACGAATTCAATTTCAAGAGCCGTTCGGATATGGAAGCCATCGGTGTGAAGTGGTATAAGCGGCACCGCAGTTATCGCAAGAGACTTTGACCAAAGGATTTGTCATGACCTCCCCAAAGGACCGCCTCTCTCCTTGGACGAAACTGGCCTATGGCATCGGCGACACGGGCTTCAGCCTGACCGACACCATCCTGGGCGTGCTGTTTGCCATCTTCCTCGTGGACGTGGTCGGGCTGGCGCCGCGCATGGCCGCGCTGGCCGTATTCATCGGCAAGTCTTGGGATTACATCAACGATCCCATCATCGGTCACATCGCGGACCGCACGCGCACGCGCTGGGGCCGCCGCCGTCCATATCTGCTCTTCGGCTTCATCCCGTTCGGAATCGTCTTTGCCCTGTTGTGGTGGAGACCGCCCATCGAAAGCGATTGGGGCCTGGTGGCCTATTACGCCGGGGCGTATTTCCTTTACGACACCGTCCTGACCTTCGTCTCGATGCCGTACTTCGCACTGACTCCCGAACTGACCCAGGACTACGACGAGCGCACCTCGCTGACCAGTTACCGCATGTTCTTTTCACTTTTTGGCGGACTGGTGGCTTTTGTCGTGCCGTTGATGATCATCGGCACGATGCGGCCAGAGAATACAAGCCGTGTCTTCTCGATGGGCGTGATCTTTGCCGTGGCCTCGTCTTTGCCGCTTCTGTTCACCTTTTTGGGAACGCGCGAAAAGCGGGAATATGCCATACAGGCTCAACCCGGCCTGCGCGAGTCCCTGCGGGCCGCGAAGAACAACCGTCCATTTTGGTTCGCGGTGGGTATCTTCCTCTTCACCTGGACGGCCATTGAGATCATCCAGAACATGTTGCTGTTCTTCCTGAAATATCGCATGAACCTGGAGGCCGAATCCGATATAGTCGCGGCGGCTATCTTCATCACCGCGTTGTTCGTCCTGCCGTTCTGGGTGTGGGTCTCGCAAAAAACAGACAAGCGCAAGGCTTACATCGCGGGCATGCTCTTCTTTGCGTCAGTGATGATCGCGTTGATTTTCATTGACCCCTCGCTCGGATTCAACATAGTCATCGCCCTGGCGATGTTTGCGGGAATCGGCGTTGCGGCGGTGCACGTCCTGCCGTGGGCAATGATCCCCGACGCCATCGAAGTGGACGAACTGACCAGTGGCGCGCGCCACGAGGGGATGTTCTACGCGCTCGTCTCGCTTCTGAAAAAGATTGCCGCTTCGATTTCCATTCCCCTCACGCTTCTCTACCTGGATTGGAGCGGATTCGTCTCCAACGCGCCCCGGCAAACGCCCTCCGCGGTCACTGCCATCCGCGTCCTGATGGGGCCCGTCCCCTCGCTGTTCCTGCTTGGGGGAATTCTGTTTGCCGTCTTTTATCCGCTGACGCGCGAAATACACGCTCAGACGCGCGAAGCAATCGCCGCGCGGCAGATGGCCGAACCCTCCGCGGAGTAGGCGGGTGTGCCTTTTCACATTTCCGCGACTTAATGACCGATAACTTTACAATTCATCTCGTCCACGCCAGGTGTGACTGCACCAGCCGCCGCGCCGTTTCGGCGATTCGATTCAGCGCGTTCTCGGCGCTGCCCGCCTCGCGCAGGCCGATCAACTCGCCGAACGAGACGCGCGGCGTCAGGCCGAACTTCTCTTTTCCGCTCAACACCTGTTGGGCGATCTGCATCATGAACGCCAGCCGTTGACGATCGGGCCGCGCCTTGCGGAACCAGGTGATGGGGTGCCTCCACATTTCGCTTGCAATCACCCCGCTGACGATGGTCACCAGCACCCGCGTCTGCGGGACACGCTCGAGGAAGATCTGCAGGCTGCGCGACCACAGGTCGAACTCCGAGTCGGGTGCGGGCATAAAGGCGGGGTCAGGTTCGATGCCACCGCGCGCGAAGATCAACAGCGCGCCGCCTCTCTGCAAGTGCCGAATCGATTCGCGGATCACCTGCATCCGCCCATAGGTATTCTGCAGGCCGGGCGCATAAATGGCGTGTTCGCTCACATGCGGCAGGCTTTCAAAGAAGGGAATGTCACCGATGATGACCTTGTAATCGGGTCGGGTCACGTGCGCCGAGATGACCACCGAGTCGTACGCGCCCGGGTGATTGGCCGCAATCACCAGCGGCCCCGCTGGCGGGATGTTCTCCAGTCCGCGCGCTGCGTGTTCTTTCACGAAACGCGGCAATACCCAGCGCGCGCCCGCCGCGATGCCATGTTCCCCCACTACGCGGTCGAGCCCCACAGCCAATTCAGAAAACTTTTGCGCCGCCCTGCCGAACAACATGCGGATGACCTGTTTGGCGCGTTGAGTCTGAGGCAGGTTCATTGCCTTCGCCAACTCATACACCAGCATATTGCTAAGGTTTTGGATTTCCTGTTCGAGCGCGGACATGGCGGCCTCCTCATAAAAAGTTTAGCACAAATTGAATTAGAATGTCCACATGCCCACACTCGACTTAAAACGACTCAAAGCGCATCGGGCGCGGACCTTCAACCTGCCTCCGTCAAAACGCCTTTCCTCGCCCGCGGCCGCCCTCGACTTCGTCAATGCGCGCGGCTTCGTCTATTTTTGGCCCATCAAAGGGATTGACCTGCCCAGCCTGTGGACGGCGGTTGCGGGTGACCGCCCCGTGGCCGACGCGCACGACGACCCGGGCCACGTCACCTGGCGCTGGAAGGACGATGCCCTCGATAAGAAAATCTGGTATTACGGAAAGATTCTCCGCCGCAAAGCGACCATGATCTCGCTGGAAGTTGCGCCATATTTTTACGCGCTCTCTGAAAATTACGGCTCGCCCGAGGAGGATTACCTGATCGCATACCAGGAGGGACGATTGTCCCAGGCGGCGAAGCAGGTTTACGAGACCCTCCTCGATAATGGCGCGCTGAACACGCTGGATTTGCGCCGCCTGGCAAAACTTGCCAACGCGAAAGAATCCGAGTTCAACAAAGCGCTGGAACAGTTGCAGGCCGATTTCAAGATCCTCCCTGTTGGCGTGGCAGAGGCAGGGGCGTGGCGATACTCGCACATTTATGAGATCACGACGCGGCATTTTGCCGAACTGGCGGAAGCCGCGCGCAGAATCGGGGAAGGTGAGGCGAGGCAAAAATTGACCGAGTTATATTTCAACTCGGTCGGCGCGGCGCAACTGCGCGATGTAACCAAACTCTTTGGCTGGCCGAAGGGAATCGTCGAAAGGACGGTCAACAAGTTGGTGGGGCAGGGGGAACTTATAAAAGTCAGCCATCCCAGACATGATGGGGAGTGGCTGGCATTGCCCAAATTGCTGACCTGATAGTTGCACTGTTCGCAGAGGAGTCAGGAAGATGAACAGAAAGTATTTCCTTCCCATTGTGGTTGTGTCTTTTCTCGGTCTCGCCGCCTGTCAACTGTTTTCGTTCGCTGGTGAAACGCCCACTGCCGCGCCCGCGACCCACACGGCTGTCCCGGTCTCTCCCACGCCTTCGACCGGCCTGCTGGAGGTGGAAATCCTGTATACCGGGCAATGGTACCGGGAAACGTTCAACTATGAAGCAGACGCGCCGAACATCCGCCATATCGTTCTAGTGATGCCGGTGGATAACGATATCACCCTGTCGTCGCCGGGCTGGGTATTTTCCAGTTTGCAGTTTACGCCTTCCCCGCAGCCGTTTGTCTTGCGGGAAGAGGTTTATGAGTACAAACCCCTGTTGAAATACTTATACGACGCGCCGGGAGCACACACGTCCATCGAACTGGAGCCTGGGAGATACAATGTCGCTGTTGCGTTCATCGCCGCGCCGTTGCCTCCTCCCGGCGGGGATGAGATTCTCTATCCCGGCGTGACGGGAGGCGGCGCATCCACTGAATTTCAAGAGGTTGAAATCGTTGCGGGAGGGACTCTGAGACTCACGATCGTGTTGACAGACCAAAACGGTTGGGGTTTCCGGAGTCGGTTCGCGCTCAAATAGACGAAGGGAATCAGCAGATTCTCGGAAGCAATTCCCCGGCTGGCAGGTCCACCACGCGCGAGCCGCCGATGGAGGTCTTTGCCACAACCAGGCCCGGATGCGCCTCGACTACGCGGCCGATGAGGGCGGCGTCTTTGCCGAACTCGTGACTGCGCATAGCCAGTAATACCTTTTCTGCCCATTTCTCCGGAACAATGGCAACCAGTTTTCCTTCATTGGCAATGTAAAACGGATCCAGCCCAAGCATTTCACAAGCAGACGCCACCTCCGGGCGGACCGGCACCTTCGTCTCCTCGAATTCGATACCGACGTTGGAGGCGTCCGCCAGTTCATTCAGCACCGCAGAGAGTCCGCCGCGCGTGGCGTCGCGCAGACAGTGGATTTCCTTCGTCACCGCGAGCATGGAATCGACGAGACCGTTCAGGGGGGCGGTGTCACTTTCGATGGCGGAATCAAACTGAAGTCCCTCACGAACCGACAGAATGGCGATTCCGTGATCGCCGAGAGTCCCGCTGACAAGAATTGCATCGCCCGGACGCGCGTTTTGCGGCGCGATGTCTACACCCTCGGGAATCCGTCCAATGCCGGTCGTGTTGATGTAGATCCCGTCGCCGTGACCTTTGTTGACGACTTTTGTATCTCCCGCGGCGATTTGCACGTTGGTGGCTTTGCAGGCCTTTGCCATCGAAGCGGCCACACGGCCGAGAGTTTCCATCGGCAGGCCCTCTTCGAGAATGAAGCCAGCTGAAAGATAGAGCGGCTTTGCACCGCGCATGGCGAGATCGTTGACCGTGCCGTTGACGGCCAGTTCGCCGATGTCGCCGCCGGGGAAGAACAGCGGGCTGACCACGAAGGAATCGGTGGTGAAGGCAACGCGGGTCGAAGGTTGAAAGTTGAAGGTCAAGGCGGTGGCATCGCCCATTTGACCGAGCAGGTCGTTCTGGAATTCGGGCGCGAAGAGATGACGAATGAGGTCGTTCATCATCTTACCGCCGCTCCCGTGTCCCATCACGATGGTGGGATAGTTTTGCAGGGGCAGGGGGCAGGTCCATCCGTCGAAGTCGGGCTGGGTCATGGATTCACCTTCCGTCGGGCTGAATGTTTCAATTGTAATGCATGATACTGGATGAAACTTTCCACGACAAATGTCGTAAAATAGTTTAGCGAGGCGATTCACGGCCTCCCGCATTTTGTTTTCAAGGAGAATGCAATGTCCCAACCCAATCGTTCCCAACTTGGACTCGGCATCCTGCTCGTGTTGATCGGCGCGTGGTTCATCGCCCGCCAGACAGTGCCCGGCCTGGCGGAATTCGCGGAACGCTTCAGTTACTGGCCCGTCACCATCATTGGCGTGGGTGGCTTGATCCTGCTCATCGGCCTGATCCTCGGCGCGCCGGGCATGGCCGTGCCGGCTGCCATCGTGGCGGGTATCGGCGGCCTGCTCTACTACTTCGACATGACCGGCAACTGGGATGCCTGGTATTTCTGGCTGCTCGTGCCCGGCTTCGTGGGGGTCGGCTCTGTGCTGGCCGGCCTGCTGGGCGACAACACCCGTCACAACATACGCCGCGGGCTGAACACGATGGTGGTCAGCGCGGTGCTGTTCCTGCTCTTCTCGGCCTTCTTCGGCGGCTGGAAATTGCTGGATAACAGTTACGGCCCGGCCATCCTGATCATCCTGCTTGGTCTGTGGGTGATCGGGCGCGGCCTGTTTTCAACGTTCCGACGAAAGGAACAATAACATGCGTCACGGCAATTTGTTCTGGGGCGTCGTGCTTTTGTTGCTGGGCGGCATGATGTTCCTCGATGCCGCGAACGTCCGCCTCTTTGGCGGCGTGCGCGCCACCGACCTGTTCTGGCCGGTCATCCTGCTGGTGGCCGGCGCGTGGATGATTCTCGGCGTCCTCCTGCGCGGTACCGCGCGGGCCGAGCAGGCCTCGATTGACCTGCAGGGTGCCAGAGAAGCGCGTGTGCGCCTCAGTCACGGCGCGGGACGGTTGCAGGTGCGCGGCGCGTCGCTGGGCGGCGAACTGGCGCGCGGCACGTTTGGCGGCGGGCTGAGGCAGTCGGCGCAGAAAACGGACGACCACCTCGAGGTCGAGATGCGAACCGCCGCCGAAATTTGGATTCCCTTCGGACCGGGCGTCCGCTACGATTGGGATGTCGAATTCAACATGAACGTCCCGATGAAACTGTCCATGGAGACCGGCGCGGACGAATCCGATGTTGACTTGAGCGGTTTGCAATTGACAGACTTCAAACTCGAGACCGGCGCGAGCAACACCACAGTGACCCTGCCGGCGCGCGGCCGCCTCCACGCGGACTTCGACCTGGGCGCGGCCTCCCTGACCGTGATCGTGCCTCAGGGCGTCGCGGCCCGCATTCGGATTGATACCGGCGTCTCTGATGTGAAGGTCGATTCCCGTTTCCCGCGCGTTGGGAATGTATATCAATCCCCCGATTATGAATCTGCCGCCAACGCGGTGGACATGGACATTGACGCCGGGGCGGCGCAGATCACCGTGCGGTAGGCGGCTATCTTCGCCCTTCGTCTGCCGTGCGTCCTTCGGCTTCGCTCAAGACGCACCTCCGCTCAGCGCGATGGATTTCATATTATGGAGAATGCAATGAAAAGAATTGACCCGCGTATTATCATCGGCGCGCTGTTGATCGTGGGCGGCGTGCTGATGCTGTTGCAGACCATGGGCCTGCTGGAGAATGTGAGCGACCTGTTCTTTGGAGGAATCTTCCTGATCGCCGGCGCGGCGTTCCTGTACGTCTTCGCGACCGGCTCGTGGTGGGGCGCCATTCCCGGCTGTATCCTGCTGGGCCTGGGCGCGACCATCCTGTCTGACAGCCTGTTGCCCGGCACGGATATGGGCGGCGCGCTCTTCCTGGGTTCCATCGGCCTGGCCTTCTGGCTGGTGTATCTTTCGGCGCGGGCCGAACGCTGGTGGGCGATCATCCCGGCCGGTGTGATGACCACGCTTGCGGGGGTGACGCTCGTGCCCGAGTCGTTTGGCGGATTCGGCACCGGCGGAGTCTTCTTCCTCGGTCTGGCCGCGACCTTCCTGCTGGTGGCCCTGCTGGCTGATCATCGCTGGGCGTATTATCCGGCCGCCGCGCTGGGCGTGATGGGTGTGCTGGCAACGACGCCCTATCTCGAATTCGCCAATTACCTGTGGGCGGCTGTGTTGATCGCGTTGGGTGCTTTCCTCATCTTCCGTTTCTTCCAGACCCGCGCGTGATGTCCTCGCGTCCCAAAGACCCCTGTGCCCTCAGCACAGGGGTCTTTGCATGCCTGCCCTCGTTTGAAATGAGCGGATCTCAGCGCGCGATTTTTTGATCGAGCAGTTCGCGCACCTGCTGGCTGGCATTCTTCCAGCGTGGCGCAACGTCCCCGGCCAGACGGTCCAAAAGCGCCGCGGCCAGGTGCGGCTCGCGCTCGTAGATGCGGTGCAGGTCCGAGGTCCGAATGCGAACCGTGTCACAGTCTCCGCAGGCGATGGCGCTGGAGGTGTAGGCCGGGTTGCCGATGGCGGCCGACCATCCGAACACCGCGCCCGGTGCGAGACGTGAAAGCGTCATGGGTGGTCCGTCATAGGGTTTGTAGCGGAGTTCCACGCCGCCCGCGATGAGAATGTGCAGGTGCGTGGTGGGGCCGCCCTGTTCGAATATCGTCGCGCCGTCCGCGGCGTGGAATGGCTCAAAGAGCGGTGCAAGCGCGCGCAATGTGCCCTCTTCCAGGTTTGCCAATAGCGGGACGTTGTGCAGGACATCGAACATTTGACTTCATGGTATTCAAAGCCCGCCCAAATTAGTAGTGGCGATTGTCACGAAAGTATAGACATTCATCATCGGATATTGTGTCATCCTTCGTTGGGTTGTACGGTACAATTTCGTGCAAATTTGTAATAAATTCTTTGGGAGGTGCGTCCATTTTCTGTGACTGCCGAACCCGAAAAAGCCCTCTCGGCGCTGGAGCGGTTGTTGCTGCAGGCCGAGCCGCCTGCCCAGTTGGCGAATCCTCCTCTCCGCTGTGGCGAGGTCTGTCCGCAATGCGGCGAAGGAAAATTGGACTACAACGGCCTGTTGCAGTTGGAATGTCCGAAATGCGGATTCGTCAGCAGCGAAGGTGGAGGCTGTACCTGATAAGCAGCCATTCTGCTCCGTGCGAGCGATGAGGAACATGAAACGAAAAACACACCCAACTCCATTCAGCCGTTTGATCGCCCTGGTGGTCATCGGCATGGGACTGATCGCAGTAGGGATTGCGGCCATGGCCTTCGTGACGATGAACCGCCCCGCGCCCGAATCGGATTTTTCGAGCGGTTCCGGGCCGGACGCTTCGGTCGTCCCCGCGCAAGTGAATTATCCCGCTCCCGAACTGACCCTGACCAACCTGAACGGTCGGTCATATTCGCTGGCCGATTTTCGCGGGCAGGTGGCGCTGGTCAATTTATGGGCCACGTGGTGTCCGCCCTGCCGCCAGGAGATGCCGACCCTGCAAAGTTTTTACGAAGAGTATGCGGAGCGGGGTTTCATCATCATCGCCATTGACGATGGCGACCCCGCGCCGGACGTGGCTGCGTTTGTGGAGGATTACGGCCTCACCTTCCTGGTCTGGCTCGACCCGCAGTATGCCTCCGAGCGTGCCTTCAGCGCGATGAACCTGCCGAGTTCTTTTGTCATTGACCGTGATGGAATCGTCCGCCTGCAATGGGTGGGCGCCATTGACCGCGCGACGCTGGAAGAATACGTGACCCCGCTGGTCCTGGAATAATAGGAAAAGCAAATCATCTGGAGAATAGCATGGATGTAAAAGTGGATTGGAAGGGACGGATGTCCTTTATCGGCAGTGCCGATTCGGGTTTTTCGATCAACCTGGGCACGGACCCGGGCGTCGGCGGCGACGATGACGGCCTGCGCCCGATGGAACTGATGGCGCTCAGCCTGGCGGGCTGTACCGCCATGGACGTGATCTCGATCCTTCAGAAGAAGCGCGTGGACGTGACCGATTTCGGGGTCAGGGTGCACGCGGATCGTACGGACGAGCATCCCAAAGTCTTCACGCGTGCTATCGTGGAATATCTCGTCACGGGTCACGATGTGGATGAGGCCGCGGTGCTGCGCGCCATCGAACTTTCGGCCGAGAAGTATTGTCCTGCCCACGCCATGCTGGCCAAAGCGTTTCCGATTGAATTGCGTTATGAGATTTTCGAGGGGAAGAAGAGCGGGGAACGGGAATTGATCAAAAGCGGGACGTATACTGCGAAGGCCGTTACGTCTGCCTTGTAAGCCCGAAAGCCA
>DAOTXP010000215.1:0-2029 GCA_034435275.1 Anaerolineales bacterium
GTCCTACAAAGACCAGGTCCTTTTCCACTTCTTCGGGAGTCAGTTCGCGATCGGGCACATCTTTCACGACGCGGTAGGCCAACCCGAGCACGCGCAGCGCGCTGGCGGTCATGGCATCGTTGGCATCCAAAACGCGCTTCCTGGCTCTTGCATCCATCAACTCCACATCGTTGTTTACACCCTGATAATGCGTACAGAGTTCCAGCACCACGTCCGGTGCGCCCTTGACGACAATCACATCCCAGTTCTTGAGTTTTTGATCATAGAAGGGTGAAAAATCTTCCGGCCTCGGATTGGTGATGTCATGGACCGTAATCATGCGCTTGCGTTCGGAATCGAAGGGAATTTCGTTCTCGCGCGGATACGCTCGATGGATTTCATGATAAGGGGTCCCGGCTTTGGCCGCCGCCACCAGCAGGGCACCCTCGGTCGGGTCGCCGACGACGCGGAAAGTCTGTTGTTCCTCCGTTTCGCCGGTCGATTCCAATTGCGCGTCGTTGTTCAGCGCGCCCAGCCAGAGCAGGGTCAGCGTGCCGGGATAATCGGAAAGATCGACCGTCTTATCGCCGACTTTGAAATCGCCTTTCGGCATATAGCCGGTGCCGGTCACTTCCACGAATTGCCCGTCCACCCACAGACGCGTGACCGTCATTTCGTTCTGGGTGAGCGTACCCGTTTTATCGGAACAGATCACGGTGGCAGAACCGAGCGTCTCAACGGAAGCCAGCCTGCGGATGAGGGCGTGGCGGCGAATCATCTCACGCATCCCCAAAGCCAGCGAAATGGTCACCACCGCGGGCAATCCTTCCGGCACGGCCGCGATGGCCAGGCTGACGGCGATGATGAACACCTCGGTGATCTCCGCTGCGTAATTTTTTACATAGGTAAAGAAGCCATTCGAGACCTGCCCGACATCCGTGTAGTTGAACAGGGCCACGATGAAGACCACCGCCACCAGAATCAACGCGCCGACGCTGAGCGTGCGCCCAAGTTGATCGAGGCGCCGCTGCAAAGGCGTCTCCTCAGTCTCCACGTTTTGCAGCATCGACGCGATCAGCCCCAATTGTGTGCGCATGCCGGTGCTGACGACCACGCCGCGCCCGCGTCCATACGAGACCAGCGTCCCCATAAAGGCCGTGTTCCTGCGGTCGCCCAGCGGGACTTCCTTATCAAGGACGGCGGCGGCGCTTTTCTGGACCGGAAGCGACTCGCCCGTCAAGGAGGCTTCCTCCACCCGCAGGTTGACCGCTTCGAGCAGGCGCACATCCGCGGGGATGTAATTCCCTGCCTCGAGATAAACGATGTCGCCGGGCACCAGCAGGTGCGCCGGGATGCTGACGCGGTGCCCATCGCGCACCACCTGCGCCTCGGGCGCGGCCAGTTTCTTCAGTGCCGCCAGGGCTTCCTCGGCGCGTCGCTCCTGGATAATGCCCAGCACTGCATTCAAGACGACGATAGCCATGATGGCCGCCGCCTCGATGTAATCGCCGAGCAAAGCCGAAATGGCCGACGCCACGATCAGCAGGATCACGACAAAACTATTCAGCTGCTCCCATAACATGCGCCAGAAGCCGGTGCGCTCGGCCTCGTGCAACTGGTTCGGACCGTAATAGCCGAGGCGGCGGTCGGCCTCTTCCGAGGTCAGGCCGTTCTCACGGACCTGCAAATCGCCCAACACCTTCTTTGCTTCGAGCGCGTGCCAGGCGGTCTCTGCCACGTTCGGGTATTCAGGTTTCGGTGTTTCCGCTGTCATCAAAATCTCCTGATTCAGGATGATGTCGCAACAAAAAAGACCATCACATACCTCCGTGATGGTCTTGCCATTCGCTCGAAAGCGCACAGGCTGCCGGGAGCGCTCCTCAGCTCTCCGTATTGACGACAGCCCATCCTGCGTGAGCAGGCGGCTACTCCCCAGACACAGTTGTTAGTGTAACCCTGCGCACAACGCTTGTCAAGCGCGGAAGTTTACAGACCGGCAAGGCAGGCCTAGGGTCCGATCTTCGTCCCGGGCGGAATCTGCACGTCCTTC
>DAOTXP010000216.1:0-15479 GCA_034435275.1 Anaerolineales bacterium
GTTTTATTCTGAGCATGTTGAAGCAGAATCTTCGGAGATGATCCATTACTCAGGTTTGTAAAAGCCGATGACATATTCTTCGTGCATCCTCTGTTGAATTTGTGAAGATGCATCAATGGTCAAGCCTGCGGGAAGCATTCTGCGATTTCGATCCAACTGTCGTATACCAATTTTGGGTATCTCAAACCCCAAGCCTTGCCCAATTGCGACTAAGCATTCTTTAACTTCAGCATCCTAGCCAGAAAGTGTGGAATTTCCGACAACAACTATGGCTGCTTTTCCGGGCTTGAGAACTCTATACATTTCTTCAAGCACAAGCGCCATTTCAGAATAGTATCGATGCAGAGATACGGATTTCGGTTTGCTTTTTTGGCCTAAACGCGAAACAACTTTTTCAACGTATTCGGGTAAATCAACAGATTTGCCCTTATGAATCCCCTCACTGCCAACATAGGTTTTGCGTCGTAATGCCAATTCTCCTATCGGGTAGCCAAACCAGACCAGTGCAAATTTATGGGCGCGCATGTAGTCAATTGCGTTTGACGCGTACGGTGGCGACGTTACAATCAAATCAACGCTATTTGATTTAACAGGCAATGCTTGGGCATTTCCATAATTTATTGACGGAAAAACATCACTAGGTGGGTATCCTAATGATCCTTTCAGACTATTCTCAAGTTTCTTTTGAAATTCTACGATAGGTGATCGAAGCCTCTTGGTGAGATGTTTCTTTGGGTTGTTTTCGTCGCCTAGAATTACTATTCCATTTTGTGCAAACACAGTTTGTTCTAGATGGGGGCGGGTTTGGGCTAAATCAAGAGCAAGCGAGACTCCTCCATTCTTTGTGATGATTACAGAAGAAAAAACAACCTTGAAGAAATCGCGAACTTTTGGATTGGAAATTGAAAGAATTTGTTCCAGAAGTGCGATAAGCTCAATTTGAACATCCTCTGAGAACCAATATTCAATAAACTTACATGTTTCCGAATTGAATAGAACCTCTTTGCGTGCCAAAATCTCTGCGGGTGAAGCGGCAGCTTTATATGCACCGGCGATGATTTTCTTGCCAGTTATGCGGAGTTGAACCTCATCAGGAATCTGATTCTTGACACGGGAGAGCAGAATTGCAACAGGGTCAATGTCTATGCCAATTGCCTGACGACCCAGTAGAAAGGACTCAAGTAGCGTTGTGCCTGACCCCATCATGGGATCAAGAACAACATCTCCAGGTTCTGTTAGTGCTAAAATAAACTTTCTAGGTAGTTGAGGTGGAAATTTGGCTGGGAAAGAATGGATCTTGTGAGCAGGATGAAACCCATTGGCATCTTCTTGGAAGTTCAGATCTGTTTCGAGGCTAATTACCAATATTTCACGGTAGCTTTTTCCTTCCAGGGAATCTCGCTTTGGTTGCTGTGTTTGTTCAATAAAACTAAACATCATTTGTGACATAAAAAGTCTCTTTACGTGTTGAATTGTAAATCACTATTCGACCTAGAGTGCAATACAGAACTCATCTCGCGACATAATAGATTCTTGCAGCAACTAGAATTGGCTTTACAGCGGATGGGATTCCTGCTGGCGTTCACTCCTTGAAAAGTGAGCAAGTCCACCTCGCGGCCGAGAATCTTTTTCAATTCTTTGGGCATGGCAAAAAAGACAAGTCCCGGCGTGTAGCCCTTCTCGAACTCAACCAGCACATATGCATCGCTTGTCGGCTTAAAATCGTCGCTCAAAACCGACCCGAAAAACGCAAGTTTCTGGATACGGTATCTGCGGCAGAATGCCGCCAATTTTCTGCAAGGGGTGTTGAGCCTTGGCTCGTCCATGCTTTGATTATACAACAGAGGAAATGAATGTATTCGACAACGCCAACCAAGCCTCTCATCAAGACGATGGGCCGACTGCCAATCGCCCACTGACCACGGACGACTGAACGCCAACCGCCACCCTATGCGCGCATCCTCCCCAAATTTCCTGCGGATAGATGATGAGATTTGTGCCCGGCAGGTTTTCCATCGCCAGGCCCGTGTTCAGGTTGACGCTCACCCGCTGATAGGCCTTGTACGCCAGTTGACTGCAATAGAAGGCCTGCTCGGTCTCGGCGTCGAGGAAGTTCAGGTTGTAGGGCTTGCCGACCTGCGCGAGGCAATAGTCCGCGACCGCGGCGCGCATCTGATACTCCTCTTCCTCGGCGAGGTTGAGTCCCTCCAGCGGGGAGGCGGCTCCGTAAAGGGTATCAAACAAAAGTCCGCGTTGACGCGCCATGCGTTCGGTGTCCCAGTGCTCGTCGGGGACGTCGAAGGCGATCACGCCGCGCGAGCCTGCCTCTACACAGCATCCCTCAGGGCCGACGTAAATCGCCACGTGATCCACGTCGCCGGGCACGAGGCGTCCGACAAGCCGCCAGAACTCGCCGGGCAGGATGTCGGGCTTGCCGTTCATGGTGCAGAGGATGTCGCCTGTCTGGATCGTCAGGCCTTCGATTTGATAGGTGTAAATCATGGTCGCTCCGTACATCATTATACGGGGATTGGGCGTTTTCGGTTCGTTGTTTTGATTCTTGTTTGGAGTGAGTATAATCCTGATGAGTTGGCAGGCCGTCAATCGGTCGGTTAACCAAATCTTCACAATTATTTCGCAGGTTTTCCACCATGTGCGCGGAGGGCGTCATTACAATGCTGGTCAATAGGAGACAACACGAATGAGTCAATTGAAAGCCCTCAGCCAAAATAAAACCAAACTGATCTTGGACCTGGTCATCTTCCTTGGGTTCCTGGTTGCCATGCAGCCGCACGCCACGGGCCTTGCCATCCACGAATGGCTGACCCTGGCGGCCATCGCGGCCATCATTACACATCTATTGCTCAGTTGGCAGTGGATCGCGGAGATCACAACGCGTTTCTTCAAGTCCATGCCGATGCGCACGCGCATCAATTATCTTTTGAACCTCCTGCTCTTCATCGACGTGACTCTCGTCATGTTCACGGGCATCATGATTTCGGAACACGCCATGCCCCTGCTCGGCATTAACCTCGGGCACAACATGCTTTGGCGCCGCCTGCACTCCGTGACTGCCGACCTGTTCGTTCCCATTTTAGGTTTGCACACGGCTTTGCATTGGGGCTGGATCGTCACGACCATGAAGCGTTATGTTTTCCAGCCGGTCATGAACCTGTTTACCCGTAAGCACTCCAACATCAAGAGCCAGGAAGCCTGACATGAAAATCATCGGACGCATCCTCATCATTCTGGCCGCCGCGCTGGTCGTGGTCGGCATTACCATGGCGATTGGCAATTCCCTGGGCGCGGCGCTGGCCGCGCCAGATCGTCCCGAAGGCCTGCCGTTCCAACCCGGCGGCGACGATAACTTCGTCCCCGGCCAGCGGCCTGACGGTAATTTCGAAGAGCGCGAAGAAGGCCGAGGCTTTTCTTTTGGTTGGGTCAAGGACCTGGCCGTCATCACCGTGATCGTCGTCCTGTTCCTCGCGGGCGAGCGTTTGTGGGACATCCTGCGCAGGCAAAGAATTTCCCTCACTAAAACCAAGTGACCAGAAGGTCTCCGAATTTATGGAGACCTTCTGTTTTCGACAAACGATTGAAAGAACGCGCGGACTTGACTGGCTGTCTGCTCCCACTTCGGCTGACGCAGATAACGCTCCCGCGCCGCGAGACTCATGCGGACCAGGACCTCCCGCCTCTTTGCTAGGACCCTCAGCCTGTTCGCCAGTTCACGCGCGTCCCCCGGGCTGACGAGGAATCCGTCCACTCCGTCCGCGATGACCTCGCCTGCCGCGCCGGCGGTCGTGCCGATGGCGGGCAGGCCGAAACCCATCCCTTCGAGATAGACGATGCCGAAGCCTTCGTAGGATGAGGGCACTGCAAGAACATGCGCCTGCTTGAGCATTTGTATGAGGGGCTCATTGTCGAGAGAGTCGTGAAGAAAGACGAAAGAGGAAAGTTCTTTGACCGCGATATGTTCCAGGATTTTTCTTGTATATTCGGGTTCAGACATCAATGACCCAACCACATCCACCCTGACGCCTGACGGCTGATGACTGACTGCTTCCAATAAAGTATGCAGCCCCTTCCGCTCCATCACGTTTCCCAAAAACAGAATTCGAAAATCATTGCTTTTCGCCCGTTCGATGATTTCATTTTCTGAAAGCACCTCTCCGAATCGGTCCGTTGGCGGGTAAGCCACAATGGAAGGCTTTTCATTAACCATCAATCCGTTTACCACACCTTTTGTCGTCTGCGAGTTGAAGATAAAGCCGTCTACGCTTTGCAGATATTTTTTCTCGATACCGCGATAGAAAGCATTCTGCCAGTTCGGCCGCGGCTCCGAACAGCGCAGGTGATGGACGAGGGAAACGATGGGATAGGGATGTCTTCCCGCGTTGGCGGCGAGCAGGGATGGATGATTTAACTCGTCTTGTATCAAAACATCGTATCCACTTGCGCGAGGGGATTGCTTCGCTTCGCTCGCAATGACGGGAGAAACGGGAAGCCGAAACCAAAAGTTATCCGTCAAATGCGCGGCGTAATTGCGCCAGGGCAGGCTGATGACTTCGACGACGTCCCCCTGCGCGCGCAGGTATTCGACCAGTTTGCGGTCGTACAAGTACCCGCCGCTTAATGTATCAAGTGAACCATAAATGACAAAACCAATTTTCATTGAGAATGCAGGTTGGAAAGTTCGAACGTTGGCAGGTTGAAACGTTCAACCCTTCTAACCTGCCAGCCTGTCAACCCGATAGGAGGCCCAGGCCGACTCATGTTCCCATAAAACAACCTTGAGCGCAACAATGTTTTTTGCCTTGATGCGTCCGTTCAATGAAGTCGCCAGGATGCGCGCGAAATGCTCGATG
The DNA here is from genome assembly GCA_034435275.1 of Anaerolineales bacterium. Taxonomy (GTDB): domain Bacteria; phylum Chloroflexota; class Anaerolineae; order Anaerolineales; family Villigracilaceae; genus JBFMCC01. Next base: position 4,869 of record DAOTXP010000216.1, read on the forward strand.
GATGGATTCAACCCCGCGAACTCGGGCTTGTCGTTCAGCATCTGCTCTTTGTAGCAGGTCACGATTTCATCGAGATGCTTTTCCACATCCATGATGTCTACGAGATAGCCGTGCTGGTCCAATTCATTGCCTTCGAGTTGCAGTTCAAGAATGTAATGATGCGAGTTGGGGAAGTTCTCGGGTCCCCAGTCTCCTCCGATCAAGAAGTGGCGGGCGATGAAGTCACGGCGGACGGCGAGAGTATACATAAATGCTCCTGTGTCAAGGATCAAGTGTCAGGATGGATGGCGCGCATAATGGGCTGGCCGTTTTCCATGAAGACGGGCATGACGAAATCAAATTTATCCAAACTCGTACAATGGAAAAGGTCTGATTCAGGGAATTGAGGCATGTTGGGGTCGAGGAATTCCTTTGCATCTTCTGCATTGCGCACGCGTTCCAAAAAGGGAGCGGGATCGGGTGAGTTACCTTTGAATAGTTCTTCCAGATATTCTGCACAAGCCAAATCCTCCCTGCCGCGGTTATGAGCTTCGCCTGTTATCACGAAAGTGATCGTTTCGGGCGCGAGTCTTTGCACATACTTGACCGTCGCGCCGGCAACGACAAAACTCGCGGCGAATATGTTTTCCGCATTCAGACTGCGGACGATGCCCTGCGTCCCTGCACCGGTTCTTTGCACGATCACGCGCCCGCTCAGGTCCAATATGTTGGTTTGAGTGGGTGAGTTGCCAAAATCGAAACCTTTAGGCGGAAGGCCGCCCACTTCGCCGCAGGCCAACGCGCCCGGGTTCTTTAACTTGAATTCCAGGGCCTCTTCCACCGTGCCGACAGGATGAATTTCCTTTGCGCCTCTCGAAAAGGCAAAGGCCGCGTTGGTAAATGCGCGGATCACATCGATTACGACGACCAGACCCGTGGCTGTGTGACAAGTCTCGAGGTTGGTGTAATGGAATCTCATTGTGGATATTCGAACAGGACCTGAATTGTTTCCCGCGGATTTTCGTTGAGCAGCCTGTAAGCCTGCGCGGCTTGTGAGAGAGGGAAGCGATGTGTGATCCACTTTTCCGGTTCGATTTTTTGCAGGGCGTTCCAGGCGAGGTCGAATCGCCTGGCCTTGTCCCATCTCGCGGACAGTTCGGGCGCGATGCTGCTGACCTGTGACGAGATGAGTTGGATGCGCGAACGATGGAACGCGCCGCCCAGGTCAATGGAAGCGCGCTTCTCGCCATACCACGAGCCGATGACGACTCGTCCGCTGAAGGCGGTGAGGGCAATCGCGGCATCGAGGGTGGAGGGGTTTCCACTGAGTTCGAGGGTCAGGTCTGCGCCGTTTTTCAGGAGGGCGCGCGCTTGCGCGTGGAAGTCTTTTGAATCGGGATCGAGCGAGGCCGCCGCGCCGATCTCCAACGAGGCCTTGCGGCGCAACTCATAGCAGTCTGCGGTGATCAATGTTTCAAGCGGGAATTCGTGCAATAGCGTGGTCGTGAGCAGTCCGACCACGCCCTGCCCGAGGACCATGACGCGCTCACCCAGAATCGGCGCGGCATCCTGAACAAGATTCACTGCCGTTTCCATGTTTGGAAGAAAACAGGCAGTTGCATGGGATAAGGGAGAGGGGATCGGGAAAAGGGAATCGGGTTTGGCAACGAAATGAGTTGCATGCGGCTGAAATGCAAAGACCAATCTGTCTTTCCATTCTCCATTGACCAGCCTGCCAATTTCCACCACTTTCCCTACACAGGCGTATCCGTATGCCAGCGGATAGTCGAAGCGGCCGCGCAAAGCCGAAATAACGGAATCCGTTTCGAGGTCGCGCGGGAAGCGGCCCTGATAGATGAGCATCTCGGTCCCGGCGCTGATGGCCGAGCAGACCGTCTCCACCAGAACGTCGTCCGCGCCGAGGGCAGGCAGAGTCTCCTCACGGAGTTCCACCTGCCGCGGCGCGGTGAAGGTCAGGATGTGCCGTTTCACTCCCCTTATTGTACCCTGCTTAGGGTTTGGGTCTATCCAACCAGAGGAAGACGAGCAGAACCGCCTCGGCCGCCTTGGCATAGTAGCCGGTGGCGCTGGTGGTGCCGGGCACGAACTGCAAATTGCCCAGGAGCGCCCACAAGATGATGGTAAGCACCGTGTACCCGACCATGCCCCACCAGACGAGTTTATGACGTTGTTGGAAAAACGGGATGGGCAGGAAGTAGGCCGCGAGCAGGCCGAGGTAGCCGAACCCGTTGAGGAAAATCGGGTCGAGGCCGAGGGCCGGGAACAGGGAAAGATGCAGGAACGCCGTGGCCAGGTTGCTGAGGATGATGCCGTAGTGGATACCGCTAAGTTTCATACTGCCTCCTTTGGTTTGCTCATTAGATGGACTGAACGCATCCGCTGTTACCTGTCGGGTTTGTTCACCGCGAAGAAAGGAAGACCGCGAAGGTTCTCGAATATCGCGAAAGGCTTTCCTTCGTGTCTCAAATCCATTTTCGCGCGCTTCGCCTCTTCGCGGTTCAACGCCAATCCTGAAAGACCCTGCCCGGCGCGGAGATCGTCGAGGCGCGGCCCGCCAGAAGGAGTCCCACTCCGCCGTTGAGCAGGTCGCGGGCGCGCATCAGCAGGGTCAGGCTGATGGCCGTCGAAGCGGGGTAGCCCAGCGCGCCCAATGCCAGCACCTGACTGGCCTCCAACGCGCCCAGTCCGCCGGGCAGGGGCATGAGGAAAGCCAGCAGGGAGGCGGTCAACGCGGCGACAGCCTGCCACACGTCCACGCGCACGTTCAGGAATCCCAGCATGAGCAGATATTCCAACCCCATGCCTGTCCATGCCATCAGCGACGCGCCCAGCGCGGACGCTAGCGCGCGCGGGTGTCGGCGCGTGAAGGTGGAGGCCATGTGTTCTGAGACGATGACGAGACGGAACCATTTTTGATTCTTGAAGCGGGGCAGGGCGGCGCGCAGGATTCGGCTGACGGGATGCCTGCCCGAATACAACAACGCGATGTGGACGGGCGGCCACGCCATCAGCGCCGCCAGCGCAACCCACCCGACCCTGGGAATGTCCCCGCTTCCGAACAATATCCCCGCCCGCGCGGCCGCGAACAACCCGACGCCGATAAAAATGAAATTGCCGAGGAACTCCAGCAACTTGTCAATGATGACCGCCGAGACAGCGCGGGCGAAGGTTACGCTGTAGAATTTACGCAGGTAGATCACCTGCAATGGTTCGCCGCCCACCTGCGGCCCGGGCGTGAAGTAACTCATCCCGAACACGGACAGTCGGTAACCGATCAAGGGTACAAACGGCAGTCGCGGATTCTCGGCATGTATCACCAGCCACCAGCGCATGGTCATAAAAACAATCACCGCCGCGTTGATTCCGAGCAGGAGCGCCACCTGCCACAGTTGCAGTTGCTTGAGAGTACGCCAGATTTCGGCGAGCGGCGCGTTGCGGAAGGCGAAGTAAAGAAGTATTCCAAGAATTGAATAGACCGTGAAGAGACGAAGGACGCGAAGAGATTTGGGTTTATCCCTCACCCTAACCCTCTCCCTTTGGGAGAGGGGACTCGCGGTCTTTGAATCCCCCTCTCCCGCGGGGAGAGGGGACAGGGGCGAGGGCGAGTTCACAGCGCGCTGACCCCTTCGCCTTCAGGCGAATTCTCGATCAGCCGCGTCATCTCGGACAGCACGGCTTGATGGATGACCTGCGCCTCGGTCGTGCCGAGTTCGTGGGCTGTGATCGGTTTGCCGATCTGCACGCGGATGTCCACATCGTTTCGGCGAAAGGTCACGTGCGCCAGCAGCTGCAACGCCGCGGCCAGTTTCCCCTTTTCCTCTTTCGTCCGTTTGATGATTAGCAAGGGGTGCCGCGCGGACTTTTTTCTCACTACGCCGCGCACGAGGACGGGAATGACAGGCGTCTCTGGCGCCATGCGGATGAAGACATTTGCGCTGTTGGTCCAGTCTTTGAGCGAGTCGACCGCGCCGTCGTGTACGTCGGGGTCGGGCTCGATGTGGCCCGCAGGGAAGGTGAGCGCCGCGCCGCCGGCGCGCAAATGGCCGCTCACCTGGCGGACAAGACTCATGCGCGAGGCCGCGTCGTCTTTGAGGTAGAAGAGTTGTGTGCTGGTGTTGGTGAGTGCGTTCAGGAAAGGACGGTCGAGGGCGATGATTTTTAGATCGTTTCGATCCAATGCCGCGAACAGGGCCAGGGTATCGGTCATGCCCGGGTGATTGGACAGGGCCAGGAACGGGCCGTCGGGCAGGAGGTCCCGGCCGTAGATGCGCAGGCTGTGCGTATAAGGTCGCAGGGTCAGACGCGCTCCTGCGCCGAGTCCGTGTGCACCGACGGCAGTATCGAAATCCACCATTAACTGCGCAAAGTCGCGGGCGGTCTTGTAAAATACGGTTTGCAGGAGGCGCGCCGGCAGGGGGCGATTCTGCCAGCCGAAGGAGTCGGCCAGGTCGTCGAGGTTGATGCGGGTGAGGAGGTCAAGTTGGGTGGGCATATGGTTTTTTACCACAGGGCGCACAGAGAGAAAATTCAAAAGTCTCCGTGGACTCCGGCCTCTCTGTGGTAGATTTTCTTTACTCCGGCTCCATCGAAAAATGCAGGGGCCAGCCTTCCAGTCCCGCCGCGAAGTGGGCTTTGTTGATACGTTTCTCTGCTTCCGCTTTGGGCAGGATTTGCACGACGGCGAGGCCTGAGTTGTGCGCGGTGAGCATGATCTCGACCGCTTCGGGGTAACCGAGGAAGAAGATGGTGACGAGGATATGCGTGACGAAGTCCATCGGCGTCACGTCATCGTTGTGGACGAGGACGCGGTAGAGCGGCTGCAGGACGGTCTGCTGGTCGGGGGTGATTTCAGGAATAACGTGAGTTTGGCGATTCATTCTTGACTACAAAGGACTTCTTTCTTCGCTCACTTCTTCCACGCGTCGGAGAGGCGCGACATCTCTTCATCGGTCAATGCGATGTCTGCCGCGTCGAAATTCTCTTTGATGTGTTGCGGATCGAACGACATGGGAATCGTGATCACGCGGGGCTGCATGACCAGCCAGGCCAGCGCAACCTGATGCGGCGTGGCGGAATGTACTTCTGCGATCCCGCGCAGGGTCTTGTTGACGCGGATGCTCCGAAATTTGACGGGCGAATAGGCTGTGAGCAGGATGTCGTTTTTCTGACAATAGTCTAGGACTCCATTTTTCACATACTCGTCGTCAGGCAGGCGATAGGGAACTTGATTTGTGAGAATGGGCGTTTTAGAGTGTTCCTGCGATTGTTTGAGCAGGGCCAGGTTGAAGTTGCTCACGCCGAGATGTTTTACTTTGCCCTCGCGCACCAGTTTGTTCAGGGCAGGGAAGGCTTCATCGAGTTTCGACAGAGAGCGCGGGGGCCAGTGGATGAGATACAGGTCCATGTAGTCCATCTTGAGTCGGCGCAGGGAATTCTCGCAGGACTTCAGCACATTGTCATGGGATAAATGTTCGGGCGAGACCTTGGTGGTGATGAAGAGCCGCGCACGGTCAATGCGGGACTCGCGGATGGCGCGTCCGACGAGTTCCTCGCAATGACCCGCCGCGTAATATTCCGCCGTGTCGAAATGGGTGTAGCCGAGTTCCAGCGCGGCGCGCAGCGCGGTCATCGAAGCGGCATCCAGGCTCGGGTCCGCGGTCGAACCGCCGCCGAGGCTCCACGTTCCGAAGCCGATCTTGGGGAGGGTCACGCCGTGGGCCGTTTCGTATTTCATGTCGGAAATTATACACTCGGAAAAATAGAAACCCGCCTCTCCGCGAGACGGGCTTTTCGCTTATTCCCTTCAAGGCGTGGAGGCTATTTCTCCTCCGCCGCGCTCAGCCTCCACGCGGCGAGAGTGAAGAACACGAGGGCGTATCCTGCCAGCGCCGCGGCAGGGACAATGACCGACTCCAGCCCGAAGCCGCGCACGACAATGTTCTTGAATCCGTCCATGGCCCAGGCCACGGGCGAGACGTGACCGATGGCGCGGAACGTTTCCCCCGTCACTTCCAGCGGCACCCACGCGCCGCCCAGACCGGAGAGTACGAACATGGGAATGAGCGAAAACGTGATGGCCTGTTCCTCACTGCGCGCCAGGATGCCAATCAGCAGTCCGAGCGCGGAGATGCACAGCGCGGCGCAGAAAGCCACCAGCAGGGTCGCGTTGGGGACGCGCAGGTAATCCACTTTCAAGACGAACTGGCCGAACGAGATCAGGATCATGAACTGGCCGAAGACCAGGCTGAAGATGGCCAGGTAATGACCGAGCAAAATGTGGACGCGGCGCGCGGACGTGGTGAGCAGTCTCTGGAGGGTGCGCGACTTGCGCTCGGTGACGATGACCTGCGCGGCGGTCAACAACCCGGCGATGGAGAATTGGAGCATCATGCCCGGCGAGGTGTGCGCCAGGGCCGCGAGACTGTCGTCCGCTTTTTGGATAGCACTGCTGGTCGTTTCGACGACCGCGATGGGCGGGTTCTCCCAGGCGGCGAGGGACTGGTCGAAGGCGTAACGGAACGGGGCACGGTCGCCAATTGTGTCTTCCAGGATGGTCGCGGTGCGGACGGCGCTGTCCAGGCGGCTGACGGAGGCGAGCAGTTCCGCCTCGACGGTCGTCCACGCGGCAGTGCCCGTATCGGCGTAGACGATGAGACGGGCGGTCTTGTCTTTGAGGAGGGCGCGGCCGTATTTGTCCGGGACGATGACCGCCGCGGCCAAATCTCCATCCGCGACCAGCCGTTCGAGGTCGGCGGGCGAAGCGAATGGATTTTCCTCGAGGCGAACGACTTCCGAGTCGGCCAGCAGATCGTGCAACTCGTCGGTGACCCAATGGTCATCCTCGGATAAATAACCAACCGGCAGGCGCGAATCCGAATCGTTTCCGCCGAATCCGCCGAAGGCATAACCGAACAGGAAGGTGAAGATGACCGGCATGACGAGCAGGAACATGAAGGTCTTGACGTCCCGCGTCAGTTGCATGAGGTCTTTGAGAACGATGTCGAGGATGCGGATCATGGTAGTTGGATAGTCTGATAGTCGGATAGTCCGGTGGTCGCGTAGCCCGGTGGTCGAGTACTCCTGAGCGCAGCGTAGTCGAAGGATGTATCGAGACCACCAGGTCACATGTAAGATTTTGTTTACTGCTTACTGTTGGTCTCGGTACGGACTGGGAAAAACACCCAGCCCTACTCGACCAACGACGAGTTTACGCATATCTTTTGTTGAAGCGCCACACACCGATAACAAAGAACGCCGCGCTCCAGGCCAGCGAGATGAGCGTCGTGATCAATACGCTGATCATGGTCTCGCCGTTCACTGCCTGCATCAACCCTCGGATGGCCCAACCCTGCGGAACCAGCAGGGAGACCGTGTCGCCGAGTTGCGCCGCGTTGGGCGAGTTCATGGCGAAGATGCTGATCATGCCGATCATGCCGGTCACAGTGAGCACGCCGCCGAAGATGACGCCGCCCTGCTTGGTATTCTTGAGGAATGAGTTGACGAAGATGCCGAAAGCCGATGCCGTGAACACAATGCCGATGGCCGCCAGTATCACCGACACGGTATCGCCCCACTGAATGTCAAAGATCAATTTTGCGGCGATGAGCAGGACGGTCACTTGCACGGACACGGTCAGGAAAACGGACAGGAACTTGCCGGTCAGGATCGCGGCCTGCGAGGTGGGCGTGGTAAACAGGCGCGGGAGCGTGCGCTCTTCCTCCTCTTTGAGAATGCTCTGCGCGGTGGATGTGCCGGTGAAGAAGGCATAGAAGGTCATCATCCCGCCCATGATGGGGGTGATGATGCTGAGCAACAGGTTGGCGCTTTTGGTTGCCTCGTCTGCACTGGCGGGAGTATGCACATCGAGCAATTCGCTCTCGATGTCATCGGCCTCGGCGAGGGAGATCTTCAAATAGCGCTGAACGACCTCGCCCGCGAGGTACTGTTCCTCCGGCGCGGCCTCGTCGAGGAAGATGTTGACGGCAATCTTCACGCCCGACATCCCTTCCGTGAAGCGGTCCAGGATGGCGCGCAGGATGCCCGGGCCGATGGTCAGCGTCGGGTCCTGGTAGAACTCGATGACGGCCTCCCCCTCCACGTCCGCGAATTGATCCGAGAAGTCTGGGGGGATGATGATGGCGACCTCGGCTTGTTGACTGTCCACGGCGGCGCGCGCCGCCACGGCGTCCGCGGCGAGCGTGACCTCGATGAGGTCCGCCATTTCGTCGCTTTGGAGGATGCCGAGGATGAGTTCGCCCATCGTGTCGGCCTCCTTCCCGCCGGGGATGTTGTCGGTGTCAATGTTAAATTTGGGGCCGCCCTCGTCGAGGTTCGCCACGACGACTTTAGTGCGCGGCAGGTTGAAGCCGCCGTTATCGGCGAGGTTTCCGAACATGAAGTAGAACATGCCCGTCACGAGCAGGGGGACGACGAACATGAAGACCACCGCGAAGAAACTTCGGAAGGAACGGGTCATGTCTTTGAGGGCAATATCGAAGGCTTTCATAGATTCTTCCAAAAATTAAACACGAAGGACACAACGGTCACAAAGGGGAACCGTTTAAACACCTTCGTGTACTTTGTGTCCTTTGTGTTTAAAAATCATTTTGCAAAATCCTCAATCACGAAGGGCGCGGCCCGTCAAATGCAGAAACACCGCTTCGAGGTTCGGCTCGCGGATGTCCACGGAGGTGATGCGGGCGGATTGGGCACGCGCGGACTCGAACAGCCGCGGCAGGACGAGGTTGCTGTCGGCCACCAGTACCGTCACCGTCCCGTCCTCGGCGGTGACGCGCTCGACTCCTTCGATGGCGCGCCACGCGTCCATCACTTGCGCCGCGTCCACGTTCAGGGTGAGATCGATGCGCGTTTGTCCGCCCACCAGTTTGACCAGTTCCTCGTGCGTGCCGCTGGCAATCATCTTGCCGTGATCCATGATGGCGATATGATCCGAGAGTTCCTGCGCCTCCTCCATGTAATGCGTGGTGTATAAAACGGTCATGCCCTGATTTTTCAATGCTACGACGCTGTCAAGGATGTTGCGCCGCGACTGCGGGTCAATGCCGACAGTGGGTTCGTCCATGTAAATGACCTGGGGTTTGTGGAGCAGCGCCACGCCGATGTTGACACGCCGCTTCATGCCGCCCGAATACCTGCCGACGCGTTCCCTGGCGCGGTCGCTGAGACCGATGACCTCCAGCACCTCGTCCACGCGGGTTTTGAGCGCCGCGCCGCGCAAGCCGTACATCTTTCCCCAGAAAGTCAGGTTCTCGCGGGCAGACAGGTCTTCGTACAGCGCGATCTCCTGTGGGACGATCCCCAGCACGGACTTGACGCCGTTCTGGTCCGAGCGGATGGAATGTCCCATGACGCGCGCGTCGCCCGCGTCCGGGCGCAGGAGGCAGGACAGCATCGAGATGGTGGTGGTCTTGCCCGCCCCGTTCGGCCCGAGCAGGCTGAAGATTTCCCCTCGTTCCACTTCAAAGCTGACACCCTGCACGGCCTTCGTCTCGCCGAAGGCGCGGTGCAGGTCGAGGACTTCGATGGCGATTGAGTTGTTCATGGGATTCCTGTCATGCGTGAGGCATTGTTGGGAAAGCGCGTTCACACATCATTTTATACGGTAATTCGTTTTTGGGGTTTCAATGCTTGAAGATGCCGCAGAATTCAAGACAGGTGGTGCACGCTGTGCTAGGTGGGTCTTTGGAATTGAAAATCGCTTTTCATTATTGCGATTACCTTCTCTTTGATTACACTAGCATATAAGGAACCGACCGCAGCAACTCCAGTGAAAATGACAAGAACGGTTTGGAACTTCAATTGCTCTGGGTCAACCAAGAATGAAACATTGGGGGAGCCCGCCATGTACTTGACAGGAACAGCTGTGCCAGGTTCTAAACTTTCATAAGTCGGAAATGATACTCGTTGTTCCTTTATGTAAACCAACTGATCTGCGGTAAATTCATAAACGACATAAGAGCTTCTGCCTTTATCTCTCAACTCAAGCACTTTGCCTTGTGTTTCAACGCCGAGGCGGTATGCCCATAGCTCTGGGACTGTCTCAAAGTCGAAAATGAAAGCAAGGACAAGAACCACGAGCCCGAAAAGCAAACCGATAATTTTCTTGTTTTCTCTTATCCATAATTGCCAAGAACGAAAGACAATAACAAAGAATTTGATTGGCACGAGTATGGTAACGACGGACATAATGATGATCTGGTCAAATGACCATAACACTTCATTGATTCCATAGATAACTGCCAAAACGATGCCAACAATTACTAATCCCTTTAGGCGGTCACTTAGTGTTTCTTGATTGCGGTTATCTGTTTTTGACATTTCTTGTCACCTGTTTTTCGAGCATACCCGCCCAACGGTTTGCGTTAGCCGCAAGTGGGTGGGACGCGGGCAACGCTCGAAAACGGAATTCTGCCAGAGTGTTGAATCCTCTCAAAAAACGCGCAGACTCCCACTTGTCGGCTGCACCATCGTAGGATGCGGGCATCCTATTTCACAGAAGAAACAGTCACGCCATCGGGAGTATACTGCAAATGGCAGACAAGAAGCCGGACATCTAGCATTGGTGAGACCGCAAGGCTCCCGAGCTGCACC
>DAOTXP010000217.1:0-6660 GCA_034435275.1 Anaerolineales bacterium
CGTTCTTGACCGCGGCCTGCACGCGCTGACTGCTCTCGCGCACGGCCGCGTCGGGCAGGCCGACGATGTCCATGCCGGGAAAGCCCGAGGTGGTGTCCACTTCGACTTCGACGATGACGCCTTCGAGTCCCACGACGGCGCAGGAATAGACGCGGGCAAGCATGATGCAAGTTTAGGCGAGGAGGGAGGAAAAGTCAATCAAAGCGTGACAGGCTTCCCGCTGCGCGCCGATTCCAGCAGCGCCAGGATCGCGGCAATATTGCCGCGGCTGTCGGCCAGGCTGATGCGCGGCGGCCTGCCCAGCAAAATAGCGTCGGTCAGGTCCTCTACCTCACCGATGTAGAGTTCCTGCCCGGGGATTCTGATCGTCTCGGTTTTGTCCTCGCGGGTGAGCAAGATTCTTTCGCCGCGGCCCGGCTTGAACGGCTTGGGCACAACCAGACTCCCCTCCGAGCCGACGATTTCGATATAAGAATGGAACGGGGATTGGAAGCCGCAGTCGAACTGGGCATGGACATCCTCCGCAAAACGCATCTGCCCGACGAAGGTCATATCGGCTCCGTCTGGACCCTTCGACAAGCTCAGGGCATCGCCCAGGACCTGCCAGCCAAAGACCTCGAGCGGTTCCGCTCCAACGAGCATGCGCGCGTAACTGATGGGATAACAGCCCACGTCCCAGATGCTGCCCCCGCCCATTTCTTTCTGAAAGCGGAAATTCCCCTCGCGCGTAAGATTGAAGGTAAACGAACCCTTGATCAATTGCAGTTTGCCAAGCGCGCCGCTATCCACAATCTCTTTGACTTTTAGAGTCTGCGGGTGGTGCCGATACATGAACGCCTCGGCCAGCACCTTGCCCGCCTCGCGGGCCGCGGCGGACATGGCGTCCACTTCGGCGAGGGTCAGTGCAAGGGGCTTCTCGCACAGGACATGCTTGCCCGCACGCAGGGCCTTGATCGTCCATTCGGCGTGCAGGTGATTCGGAAGTGGATTGTAGATGACGTCAATTTCGGGATCGGCCAGCAGCGCTTCGTAACTTCCGTGCGCGCGGGGAATCTTCCACTCGCGCGCGTAGGCGTCGGCAGAGGACTGGCTCCTCGAAGCAACGGCCAACAGGCGGGTCCGTTTGGAGGCATTGAGGGCCGGGATGAGGGCGCGGTTGATGCGCGCGGTCGAGAGCAGTCCCCAGTTGAGGACGCGGCCGGTCATCCTATCCCTTGAGCGAACCTGCCAGCAGACCGCGCAGGAAGTAGCGGCCGAGGAAAATGTAGACGAGCAGGGTTGGAAGCGCGGCGAGAAGCGAACCTGCCATCTGCACGTTCCAGGAGATGATCTGACTGCCCGCCATGTTGTTGAGCGCCACCGTGATGGGCCAATCGGTATTGCCCGTCAGCACCACCGCGAAGAGGAAGTCGTTCCATGCGGATGTGAATTGCCAGATGAGCACGACCACAAAACTTGGAATCGAGATGGGCAAGAGGATGTAGCGGTAGATGCCCAACATGTCCGCGCCGTCAATTTTGGCGGCTTCAAGCAATTCCTGTGGCAGGCTGGCGTAATAGTTACGGAAGGTGAGCGTGGTTATCGGAATGCCATAGATGATATGCGCCAGCGCCAGTCCGGGCAGGCCGGTGATACCCACTGCTTTCATGAACTGCACCAGCGGGATCAGGATACTTTGATACGGGATGAACATCCCAAACAGGATGAACGGGAAGATCACGTCCGCGCCGCGGAACTTCCACTTGGCGAGGATGAAACCGTTGAGGGATCCCAGCATCGAGGAGATCAGGGCGGCGGGAATCACCATGCTGAAACTGTTCCCCAGAGACGGGGCGAGTTTGGAAAAAGCCTCTATATAGTTATCGAAGTGGATGCCGTTCGGCAGGTTCCACATGGTTTTGAGATCCACTTCCGCAAAACTTTTGAATCCCGTCACCAGCAGGACATACATTGGAATCAGATAGAAGACCGCCATCGCAATGAGCGGGACGTAAAGCCAGTTCTTTTCCAGGTGGAGTCTGCGCCTCATTGCTGCACCTCCGTCTTAAGGGTGTAGCGAATATATGGAACGATCAGCAGAGCCACACTGACCAACAACAGAATGCCGACGGCTGCGCCGCGTCCATAGAAGAGGCCGTCAAAGGTTGTCTGCCACATATAGATGGCGGGCACATCGAGCGGATATTGTTTGCCTGCGATGGCAATGATCAGGTCGAATACCTTGAGGGACATGTGACCCAGGATGATGAGGGCACTGAGGGTCACAGGCGAGAGCAATGGAAGAATAATATGGCGGTAAATCTCGATTTTACAATTCAAGATTCTCGATATGCGAATGGAAACAATTATGTGAACCTTTTACGGCTCCATCACCTCCTTTCGATATGGGTGGGATTCGAAAGGACATCGTCTACAACGATGGCAATCGCGCCGATCAAACTGGCGTCTGCACCAAACTGCGACAATTCCACACTGACTCGTTTTCCGATCTCCGGCAGGCAATGCTTCGCGACTGCCTCCTGCACAGAAGGAAGCATATATTGGGCGGCAATGCTCAACGGCCCGCCAAGGATGATCTTCTCTGGATTCAGGAAATTGATGATGGCGGCCAGTCCCTGCCCCATGGCTGTGCCCGCCACGGCGAAGGAACTCATCGCCTCGGCGTCACTGGCGTCTGCGGCTTGCTTGATCAGGGAAATCGAAAGCGGAGCCTTCTGTTCCGCCATCAGGTTCGGAATGATACTGCTCCGCTTCACTTCCAGCCGCGCCTGCACACGCTGAATGATCGAGTATTGATTGGCGTAGGTCTCCCAACAACCGCGATTGCCGCAGTGACATGGAGACTGAAGCGGCTCGGCCATGATGGGAGAATGACCGATCTCACCTGCATAGCCATTCTTTCCGCGATACAGTTGCCCGTTCAGAAAGAAGCCGCCGCCGATACCCACTCCTGCAAAGACAAAGACAAAATCACTGCAACGACGGGCAATTCCAAACAAGTGCTCGGCCACCGCCGCCGCGTTGGCATCGTTTTCCACAAACACCCGCAGCCCACTATGCTCGGAGAATAATTTCCGAAACGGTACATTATGCCAGTGCAGGTTGGGGGCAAAAACCAGCATTCCCTCGTTCAAGTCCACAGTTCCGGGTGTCGCGAGACCGATTCCCAAAAGAGGCAGGGACATCCTGCGACAGACTTCGACCGCCTCGTCCAGCAATTGAAAGGTTCGGCCAAGCACTCGATCCTGCGCCTCGGCGGGATCCGTGCCGGCAACCTTGCGCCATAGAATCTTACCGAGGAAATCGGTGAGCGCCGCCGACACAAAGTCCACGCCCAATTCCACGCCGACGATACAGCCTGCCTGCGGATTGATCTCAAGCAATGTGGCCGGGCGGCCCGCGCCGGCGGAATTCATTCCCGTCTCATGGATCAATCCAAGTTTCATCAGCTCTTCCACCAGACTGGAGATAGTAGACTTGTTCAAGCCTGTATCCGCTGCCAATTGGGCGCGCGAAAGAGGCGCTTCATTGTGAATCCGCCGTAAGACAAGCGACAGATTGAGCTCCCGGACAAAGGCTTGGTCTGCTGTGGTTTTATTATCCATAGGAATTAGTATGTTGAGACAACAAACTAAATTCATTATATAACAATAAAAACGTTTGTCAATCCCTTTTGCTTGGAATTCCGTGATTTCTGTCTCTCTTTTTTACGGGAAAGCCAACAAATTATGCTTGATATAATCCCGTCCATGCGCAACCAGCCTCTCTTATGGACGCGTCACAGCGGCATCCTGCTGGGCGGTTTTTTCCTTGTCATTTCCCTGATTGTCTATATTTGGTGGCCCCTCGCGGAAGAGGTTCTTTCCTACATTGACTGGAGCGGCGAGTGGTGGCGTTACATGGACTGGCTGCTGCTCGGCATCTTCGGATTCATGTCGCTGACCATCGTCGCCCGCGCGGACCTTCGGACGGACGCGCTGATCGTTTTCGTTGGCATCTGCGGCGGACTTGCCATCGAGAGTTGGGGCACACAGACGAACCTATGGCACTACTACACCGCCGAACGCCCGCCGCTGTGGATCATCCCCGCCTGGCCGATCGCGAGTCTGTCCATTGATCGGATGACGCGGTTGTTGAATTGGCTCATCCAAAAATTCACCACAGAAAACACAGAGAAAACCTTTTTAAAATTCTCTGCAGACACCGTGAACTCTGTGGTGAAAATTCTATATTGGCTCACCTTTGCGATTTTCATCTCACTCATGCTGCTCTTCGTTTCCCCAACGTTCGACAAGTCCTATACCTGGCTCTCGCTCGCGCTTTGCATCCTGCTCATCCTCACGCCGACGGATTACCGCTACGCGTTCCTGACCTTCGTCGCGGGCGCGGGACTCGGTTACTACCTCGAGTTGTGGGGGACAACCCGCGAGTGCTGGACGTATTACACCTATCAAACTCCTCCGCTGTTCGCGGTGTTGGCGCATGGCATGGCCGCGGTCGCGTTTTTGCGCGCGGGACTGGTGGTGAAGATGATCGGGGGACGAATCCGCTGGAGAGGGCCTCAGCAGGTAAAGGTCAAGGAAGAAGCGTAGCCAGAGGGTGCGTCGCACTCACGTCAGTGACAATCATTACCTTGACAGACGGGGGAATCTGCCTATAATGTGACCTGCTGGTCATATGACTTGTAGGTCACGTGACCAGCAGGTCACAAATTATGCCCAAACAAACCTTTTTCAACCTCCCCGAAGAGAAACGCGAGAAGATCGTCAGCGCCGCCGTGGACGAGTTCGCCGAGTACGGTTTCGAGGCCGCGTCCATTAATCGCATCGTCGCCAACAGCGGCATTGCGAAGGGAAGTTTCTATCAATATTTCGAGGACAAGCAGGACGTGTTCATGTATCTGCTGTCGGTGCTCGAAAAAGAAAAGATGGACTATTTCAAGGATAAACACCCACCGGGTAACAACCTGGATACATTCGAGTATTTCCGATGGGTGATCAAGATAGGCATGGAGTTCAACTCTGCCTACCCGCGCATGACCCAGGCCATCAGCCGTGTATTGCTGGGCGAAGGTCTGTACTACGGAGAAAACTTCGCCGCGTATCGCGAGAAGACCACAAAGGCATTGGAGATGATGATCAAGCAGGCCGTCCAGCGCGGCGAGGTTGACCCGAGCGTGGACGTGGAACTGGCCGTGATGGTCATGGACACGTGGAGCAATGCGATCAGCACCTACATCTTGAACGAAGGCAAAAAATACAAGGACATGATGAAGTGGGTACGTTCCGCCAAGACGCAGGAAAAAATCGACAAGTTGTTGTATGTGATGGAATATGGCTTGCGTAAAACAGAATCAGAATTTGTAAGCAGTATCAGCAAATCACCATAGTGCTGCTCCTGCCGTAGATTTCATTTTGCAAAATTCATTTTGCGACTGGCAGACAAGATAAATCTTGCAGTACTTTTTAAAGAGCAATGCTGTAACGCCCTTGTAGCGCAAATTGTTCGCTCGCGCTGCAACATTACCAAAGGACATCGAAATGATCCTCTACCTGCGCCTCGCATGGCGCAACATCTGGCGGCACAAGCGCCGCACCGTCAACATCCTGCTGGCGATGAGTTTGAGCCTCGGGATGATGATGTGGTACGACGGCCTGATTGACGGCTTCAACAACGCCATCTACGGCAACGCCATCCGCGTGCTGGGCGGCAACATCCAGGTCCACGCCGCGGGCTATCGCGAAAAGGTGGACAGCAACCCGCTGCTCCCACTGGCGAATGACGCGGCAGTCGTGGAGGCCGCCCTCGCCCACCCAGACGTCATCTCGGCCACACGCCGCATCGTGACGGGCGGATTGCTCTCCAACCGCGAGGGTGCCTTCGGCGTGGACATCATCGGCATCGACCCCGACGCGGAGGCCGCGCCCATCCAAGCGGGAGTCGACGCGGGCAAGCCGCTCAGCCTGATCGCGCAGAACATCTCCGAAGGTGAGTGGCTGACCGCGGACGGCGGTGACGTGATCCTGATCGGACGCGGCATGGCGGATGTGATGGATGTGGATGTTGGCGACCGCATCACGATGGTTGGAAGCGACGTGCATAAACAGAACCGTCAGCGCACGATGACCGTGGTCGGGATTTACGATATCGGCATTCCCAGTCTCGAGCGGCAGATGGTCTATATCCCGCTGGCCGAGGCGCAGGAATTGTTCGGGCTGGACGGGCAATCCACCGAGATTCAAGTCAACATCAAACAACTGGGTGAAGAGGATAAAGTGGTCTCCGCGCTCGCCCCCGCTCTGGCGGGATACGAAGTTGAATCGTGGAACAAGAATTATCCTGAATTGGAGACCGCCATCAATAACAAGAACGGCGCGATGACCATCTTCGGAATCATCATCATCTGCATCGCGGCGATCGGCATCCTGAACTTACTGCTGATGGCCGTTTACGAGCGGACGCGTGAGATCGGCCTGCTCGGTGCGATGGGACTCAAGCCGCGCGAGATCGCCGTGTTGTTCGTGCTGGAAGGCGCGCTGATCGGACTGGTCGGCGCGGCCGCAGGCATCGTGGTCGGCTTGCTGATCAACGGCATCTCCGCCCAGGTTGGACTGGATTACAGCAGTTATGCGTCCATGAGCGATTACATGGCGCTGATCA
>DAOTXP010000218.1:0-3041 GCA_034435275.1 Anaerolineales bacterium
CTCGATCTGTGCCGCCGCGCCATCCTCGAACAAGATTTTTCGGCGCTGGCTGAAATCGTCGAACTCGACTCGGACATGATGCACGCGGTGATGATGACCTCCTCGCCCGCGTTGCATTACTGGCAGCCTGTCAGCCTGACGGTGATGGCGTCTGTGCGCGCCTGGCGCGGCGAGGGGCTACCCGTCTGCTACAGCGTGGACGCCGGGCCAAATGTCCATGTGCTGTGCCCGGCCGAGGTCCGGGAAGAGGCGGCTGCGCGGCTGCGGAGTCTGCCTGGGGTACAGGAAGTCCTGACCGCCGGTGTCGGCGGCCCGGCGCGCATCGTCGAATCGTAAGAAGGGAGGGCTCCTCCGCGTCTGCGGGATGCACTTATTTGACGCTCATGTGCCTCCGGTGGACTCGGGATATAATGGGCGCGCCGCCTGAGGCGCGCTGATTGATTCAAGAGAGAGATATATTTCATGGAAAATACTTCTGTGCTTGCGTTCGTTATCTTTGTGGCGGTGTTTGCAGGCGTTGTGCTCGTTCATGAATTTGGGCACTTTATCGTTGCGCGGCTGTTCAAGATCGAGGTCGAGGAATTCGGTGTGGGATTGCCGCCCAGGGCGTTCGTGCTGGGGCGCGGCAAAGGGCATCTGTTCTTGAAAAGCGGAAAACGAGTCGAGATCCCGCGCGACTTCGGCCTGCCCTTCCCGTGGTCGGCTCTCGCGGACCGCGAGCTGACCCTCACCGTGGACGCCACGGACGATACCCTCGTGTTACGTTCGCTGGAATTCTCCGAGTCGGAGAAGGAGAAGAAGTCCCCGTCCGATCCGATGAGGGCGGAACAGATTCACGTGGACCAGAATGGCAAAGGGATCCAGCCTTCCGCCCCTGACCAGCCGCCCGTGAAGAAACGAATCAAAATCGGAAAAGGACGCGGCGAAATACAACTGGTGGATTTCATCACCGAGTCGCATCCCGGCACCGAGTTCACGCTCAACTGGCTGCCGCTGGGCGGGTTCGTCCGCCCGAAAGGCGAGAACGACCCGACCGTGCGCGGCGGCCTGGCCGCGGCCAACCCGTGGGCGAGGTTCGCCGTACTGATTGCCGGGGCGAGTATGAACCTGCTGGCGGGCGTGCTGGTTTACAGCCTGATCTTCACCCAGATCGGAATCCCCGATTACAAGACGGTCAAACTCTACGAGGTCATGCCCGATTCGCCCGCCGAACAGGGCGGACTGCGCGTGGACGACGTCATCCTGTCCGCGGACGGGGAGACCATCACCTCCACCGACCAGTTCCGTGCCTCCATCCGCGCTCATATTGACCAGCCCTTCGAGGTGGTCGTCCTGCGCGCTGGCGAACGGTTGACCTTCACCGTCATGCCGCTCAGCAGTCGCAGTGCGGAACAGGGCGCGCTGGGCATCCTGCCCGGGCCCGCTTTCGCCCAGCCGTCCACGTGGTTTGCCACTTTGCCCATCAGCGTGGAGGCCACATACCAGACCGCGTATCAAGTCATGTCCCTGCCGGCGCAATTGATTCGTGGCATCCTGCCCGCCGAGCAGGGCCGCCTCATCGGCCTCAAGGGCATTTACGATGTCTTTCAGCAGGCCGTGGGACGCGACGTGGAAAGCCGTGTCCCGCAGGGAGACGCCGCGCCGGTCCAGCCCACCAACTTCACCCTCGAACTGATCGCCTCGCTCACCATCAGCATTGGCATCTTCAACCTGCTTCCCTTTCCCGCCCTCGACGGCGGACGCATCGTCTTCCTCCTGCCCGAACTCATCTTCCGCCGCCGCGTTTCGGCGCGCGTCGAAAACATCGTTCACGCGGCCGGCATGCTCATCCTGCTGGGGCTCATGCTCTACGTCAACGTGATGGATTTTGTGAATCCCCTGCAAATCAACCTTCCTTAAAAACAATGGCTGAACCCATCCCTTTTCAATCAATCGTGAATGTCCTGCTCCACGAAGACAAGGCTTTCCCAAAACGCTATTACCAGCACTTCTCGGATATGGACCCCGCCTCGTTGAAAATCCTGCTGGATGCCTGGCCCGGCGTCGCGCTGACCCGCAAACTGTCCCTGCTCGATGGGCTGGAATCCATGCTGGAGGAGGATACCCTTGTCTCCTTCGATGACCTGGCGCGCGCCCTGCTCACCGACGCGGACGCGGGCGTACGCGCCCGCGCCATCCGCCTGTTGGAAGAATGCGACGACGTCAAACTCATCCCTGCCTTTGTCAAAATCCTCACCAAGGATCCGGATCCCGCGGCGCGCGCCGAGGCCGCCACTGCCCTGGGTCAGTTCGTGGAAATGGGCGAACTTGAAGAGATCTCCGCGGATGCACATCATCGGGCCGAAGATGCCCTGCTGCATGCCGCCAACCTGGATGACAGCCTGCTGGTGCGCCGCCGGGCGGTGGAGTCGCTTGGGTTTTCCGCGCGGACCGAGGTCCCCGCGCTGATCGAATCCGCGTTCCAGCGGCAGGACCCGGATTGGATCGCCAGCGCAGTCTTCGCCATGGGCCGCTCCAACGACGAGCGCTGGGCGGAGCCGGTCATCCGCATGTTGTTGAGCGAAAATAACATCATTCGTCTCGCCGCAGCCGAGGCCGCCGGCGAACTCGGCCTGGACGCGGCGCGCCTGCCCCTCCTGCGCCTGCTCGAAGAGGAGGATGACGCGGATGTGTTCCGCGCCGCGGTCTGGTCGCTTTCACAGATTGGCGGCGAGGATGTCCGCACGTACCTTGTCAGCCTGCTCGATCAGTTCGACGAGGATGCAGATGTCGAATTCATCGAGGACGCGCTCGCCAACCTGTCCTTTACGGAGGAGGCGGGCAGGTTCGACCTGCTGGCCTTCGACGAGGACGACGACCTGCACGAGGTGGACTTGAAGGATTGATTCCGCCTGTTCCGTTCCGATGCAATTCAACGATCTCTTCAACACCTTTGCCAACAATCTCCTGCCCATCCTCACTCTGTGCGGGGCAGGATTTTTGCTTGGCCGCGCCCTGACGATTGATTCGCGCAGTCTCGGCCGCGTGGTGTTCTACGTCTT
>DAOTXP010000219.1:0-2981 GCA_034435275.1 Anaerolineales bacterium
TGGCCTTCCGTCACGGACTCGGACGTGAACATCAACTTAGGCGAAGTCATAAAAGTCGTACTCATTGGGATGGGGTCTCCTTTGTGAAATGAAATTGCCCCTTCAGACGAGCGAAAGGGCAATTTACGCGCAAGGCATGTGCCCTCTCATCTTCCAGAACATCCGTCTGCCGGAATTGGCACCGTGGTTTAGTTTTGTAGTTGCGTCTAACTATCCAACTACTGAACTAAAGCCGGTTGTCGAGGCATCACAGGGCCGGTCCCTCCGCCTCTCTGGATAAGAGCGCCTTTTAGGGGCTTGGTTGTGGTTGCAGTGTACCACAGGGTACAAGAGGCGTCAATTAATAAAAGGCCGCTGGTCTACCCGGCGGCCTTTTCACTTGTAAAGGTTGGTTAGTTATCCGAGGCGCAGCGGAAACCAATGCTGGAGTCGGATACGCCGTAATACTCATTACTGTCCAGGTCGGCGTTCGGGTCGGGACCGAGGACGGAGGCGCGGTTAGCAACGCGGATATCCACCTCGGCATCCTTGTAGGAGCCGCCGCGCGCCACACGGAAGAAGTAGGTGGAGCGGGCCACAGGTCCCGTTGGATTGAGGTTAATGCCCGAGCTGTAATACTCGGGGTCGTAGAAATCGCTGACCCATTCCCAGACGTTGCCGGCCATGTCGAGTACACCAAAGGGACTGACGCCGGCCGGGAAACTGCCTACGCGAGTCACATCACCTACATTGGAATTGAAGTTCGCCAGCGAGTTATCCGGGCGCTGGTCGCCCCAAGGGTAGGTGCGGAAGTCGTTGCCGCGCGCGGCGCGTTCCCATTCCGCTTCGGTGGGCAGGCGGCGGCCGGCCCAGTTGCAATAGGCACTGGCCATGCCCCAGGTAACGTAGATGACGGGGTAATCCTTGAAATCTGGATTGGTGAAATATTGCTGATTGGTCGCAGAGTTGAATTCCTGAGGCGGCTCACAGGCACCAGCTTGGGTACACAGGGTGTACATGCCGACGGTGACCTCGAGTTTGTCGATCCAGTAGGCATGCAATGTGACGTTGTGATCGGGCTGTTCGTCCCCGGAGGCACGCGGATCCATGCCGCCCATGCGGAAGGAGCCTTCCGGGATATAAACCTGGATCATACCGTCAACAGGGGAGACACGCTCCTCGCCGGCCGAGGCCGGACCGGCCGCTTCGGCGGTTGGGTTGAGGGCAATCGGTGTATTGGTGGGGAAGGCGGTCGGCAATGAGATCGGAGTCGGTTCCGCCGCACCACCCATTTGACAGGCCGAACTAAACAAGGCCAATGCAACCAGGATGGGGAATAATTTTTTCATCAAGAGCCTCCTTTTTGGGTTGGTTCTGCCTTGAGTATACGGGTTGACCGACGATTGCCATATCACCCATTGGTCACATTTTGGTAATAATTTGCGACTTATTGCGACCACAAAGGATTATAATGGCAACAACTTTGTAGAGAGGCCAATCATGTCCACAGAGTCCATCGAAAACAAGCTTTCCAATCGCGTCTTCGTCGTTTGTGACCAAATGGAAACCGCGCCTATCTGGGGTTACATGATTCGCGAAAAGGGGCTGGTGCCCATCCTGGAAACGTCACCTCAGCGCGCCATGGATCGTTTGATAGAAGACATTCCCGATTTAGTGGTGATTGACGTCAATGCACCGCATGCGCAACGCATCGAGTTGTGCCGAAAATTCCGCGAACTGAGCGCCAGCCCGATTCTTTTATTTCTGCCTGCCAACCATGAGACCGAAATCCTGGAGGCGTATCAGGCAGGAGTGGACGAGTGCGTTGTTAAACCCATCAGCCCGGCAATTTTCCTCGCCAAGATCACCGCCTGGGCGCGGCGCAGTTGGTCCGCACCGATGTCGGCAGTGCGGACGGGCAACCTGCGCCTGGATCCCTCGCGCCGCTCCGCGATTGCCTCCGACGGGCGCGAATGTAAATTGACCAACCTAGAGTTCCGCCTTGTGCATTTCCTGATGAGCCGCCCGGGCTACGTATTCAAAGCCGAAGATATCACCGAATCCGTGTGGGGCGGCCAGCGGCAGGGGGACCAGGCCATGCTGAAGAATGTTGTCTATCGCTTGCGCCGAAAGTTGGAATCGGAGTTGGGCGAGACGCAGCTGGTCAAGACCTGGCCCGGTGGATACAGTTTTCAGGAAGATTAAACACAAATCCCGCTGCTTCGATGGCCGTGGGATTTATTATCACGGGCCCTGGATCAATTGAATGGCACCGCGCGCGTCGACGTAGGGCGAGTCGTTGATCGAGAGGGCCTTGTTCCACGCGAACAACGCGCCCTCCGCATCCCCTTTTCGATATAATGCCCAGCCATACCAGAGCCACGCCTCCTCCGACATATCCGTGATACCCCGTGCGTAATCGGTCAGCACCAGCAGGTCGTCAATGCGGTTGGAATGAAAGTAAGCAAAGAACGGCCCGAATTGATAACGGAACATGCGCAGGGGCAGGCCCAACTCGCGGGATTTGTCATAGGCCAGCGCGGCTTCCTCATATCGTTCAAAATAGACCAGGTCACTGCCAAGATTGAACCAGGCGAAGGAATCTTTCTCGTTGACTTGCACCTCTGCCTGCGCGAGTTCGAGCGCGCGCTGGCGGTTCTGCTCCGCGTCCCAGTCCGCGCCGAGCAGGGACTTCATCTCCTCCTCATCCTGTGGAAAGAACATGACGATATAAAGATTGTTGAACGGCTTCCAGTCTGCTTCGAGAGTTTGATAAGGAATCTGCTGGTCGGCTCCATGGTACGAGTCTTGAGCAGTGAAGGTTTGTGTCGTATCGTCGTAACCAGTTAACAACAGATAATGCGCGGCCCATAAATCGTCGTTGGGGCCGAGCGCGTCATTGGGGTCGAGGCTGGTGACGCTCTCCGCGATGACGGGATAATTTGCCGCCAGCAATCGTTTGAGCAGATGGATATCGCCTGCCACACGGTATTGAATGTTCA
>DAOTXP010000220.1:0-3692 GCA_034435275.1 Anaerolineales bacterium
CCCAATCTCTTATCGTTGGCATGGATGTGCTTGTACAGCTCGAGATAGGCTTTGTGAAATCCGCCCTCATTTGCGCGCACGATGATGTCTTCAGACTCGATCAATATCCGCTGACACAGGCGGTCGAGCGCCAGGGGTTTCAGACGGGAGAGAGTCTTCCAGTCAGATTCAGGAAAATTATTTTGCATGGTCACTCACCTTCGAATGGTCGCGCAAAGTCCAACCCGCCTTTTCCAACTACGGGTCTGTCGTCTCCTTGCGGGCGAGTTCTTCGGGCGTGGGCATCTAGCCCCTCTCCTTGGAGTTGAAATTATTGTACAAGAGATAGCCGCTACCGTCAAAGGTTGCTTTATAATCCTGCCATCATCCACTGGTTACTGAAAACTGATAACTGATGACTAATCGCCTCCTCCCCACTCTCTCCGCGCTCTTCGCCGTCGTCGTCTGGGGCGCGACGTTTATCGCGACCAAGATCGCGTTACAGGAAGTCTCGCCTGCCACCATCGTCTGGGTGCGCTTTGCGATGGGCGTGGTCATTCTCGGCGCGGCGGTAGGGATGCGAAAACAATTCGCCATTCCAGCGCGCAGTGAATGGGCATATTTCGCATTGCTCGGCTTCCTCGGCGTGACCTTCCATCAATGGCTGCAGGCCAACGGCCTCATCACGGCGCAGGCCACCACCACCGCATGGATCGTGGCCTCGACGCCCGTTTTCATCGCCCTCCTCGGCTGGCTGTTCCTGAAAGAGCGAATCGGCTGGGTACGCGCCGCGGGCATTGCGCTGGCCGCGTTCGGCGTTTTGCTGGTGGTCAGCAAGGGGAACCTGTCCGCGCTGGCCACAGGGCGGGAGGGGACGGTCGGCGATTTCCTCATCCTGATCAGCGCGGTCAACTGGGCGGTGTACACCATCCTCTCGCGGCGCGAACTGGCGCGTCACCCCGCGGCGCGCATGATATTCTACGTGATGTTTTTGGGCTGGCTGTTCGCCAGCATCTGGGTTTTCGGCTTCGGCCCGGGCGTGAGCGAAATCCCGCAACTCACGCCGCGCGGCTGGAGCGCCCTGCTCTTCCTGGGCATCTTCGGCTCTGGCCTGGCCTACATCGCTTACACCGACGCCCTGCAAGCCTTGCCCGCGTCGCAACTCGGCGCGTTCCTGAACATCGAGCCGCTGGTCACCACCCTGCTGGCTTCGTTCATGATTAACGAACGGATCACACCGGTCACATTGCTGGGCGGCGCGGTCATCATCTTCGGCGTATGGCTGGTCAATAAACCACAGAGAAACGCAGATGAACGCGGATAATCTTTACACTCGATGCGCGGGAGGTGCGTCCATTTCAAAGACCGGGAATGGATTCCGATTCACGATCCCCGAATCCCGACTCCGCGCGTTCCGATTGGCGGAACTCGACGATACCACGCACCAGACCCGACGAAGTTTCTCGCATCGTTCCCTGGACCTGAGCCTGCGCGCCCGCGCCTCGGCCGAATCCACGCCCGGGACGTGGGGCTTCGGCGTCTGGAACGATCCTTTCGGGTTGAGTCTCGGCTTTGGAGGGAATCCGTTCCAATTGCCCGCCCTGCCGAACGCGGCCTGGTTCTTTCATGCGTCGGAGGAGAATTATCTTTCGTTTCGCGATCTGCAAAACGGGCAGCCAAAAGGGCGGACACACAGGTCCGCCCCAACAAACGGATTTATGGCGCAGGTTTTCCGCAGTCCGCGCTTCGACGCGCGCTTGATCCCCGCGGGGCTGGCGTTTCCTTTCGACAGAAGAATCACGCGCCGCTGGCTGGGACGAATCATCGCCGAGGAGGGAGTCGCCCTTCGCGTGGACGTCCGTCAATGGCACGCGTACCGGCTGAGGTGGATTCCGACGCGTGCCGTCTTCGAGGTGGATGGCGCGGTCGTGCTGGAAACGTCCGTGAGTCCGCGCCCGCCGCTGGGCTTGGTCATCTGGATTGACAATCAATACGCGGCCTTCACCCCCGAAGGAAAAATCGGGTTCGGGATTTTGGAAAACCCCGAACCCGCGTGGCTGGAAATCGAAGACTTGAAAATCAGCGGCTACACGGATGGCCAGTAGCGGGCGATCAACGCCGCCGTGAAGGGGATGACGTGCAGGAGGGTATCCACAATCAGGCCGAGGATGAGCCAGCCGCCGAACTGGCGATTGTGGAAGAACGCCGCGGCGGAGAACCAGGTGGGCCAGGCGGGATAACCCGGCGGCGGCTGCGCGGGCCGCGGCTTGTCGAGCAGTTTGACCGCGTTCCACGCGTGCGTGAAAGCGAGGAAGACGATGAGCATCACGGGGGTGAAGTAACGCGGCACGAAGACGAGATAGGCGATGACCGCATAGATGAGCAGGATGGCGATCTGGTCCACGCGGCGGGCAACCGCCTCGCCCACGCGCACCGGGAAGGTGCCGACGCCCTTGGCCTTGTCGTCATCGAGTTTGTCAATGTGCTTGCCCACGTTGATGCTGGCAACACCGAGACCGTAGGGAATGCCCGCGAGGACAACATTCCAGATGTTACTTGTATCGCCGCCCTTGATGAGCGCCATGGTGAAGTACACGCCGCCGATCATGATCGGACCCCAGATGAGGAAGATGGCAAGTTCGCCGAGGCCCCAATACTTGAACGGATAGGTGTACGCGAGCAGCGTCACCGCGCCGAAGGCGAACAGGCCGATGACGGCGGGGTTGAAGGCGGTGGTCAATAAGGCATATACGCCTGCCAGCGTTGCCAGCACGCCGCTGACAATGAACCAGCGAATCTGCTGAGACTTGGTGAAGAATCCCTGCACCAGAGGGTGCACGCCGTACTGGGTTCGGAAGTAGTTGTCCTTATCCACGCCGCGCGAATAATCGGTGTAATCGTTGAGGATGTTGTTGGTGCCGTGCGCGATGAACAGGCCGAGGGTCAGGACAAGAAATGGAAGCCACGAGAAGTTTCCGTCGCGCCAGGCCAGCAGGCCAGAGATCACACACGAATAGACCGTGACCAGCGTGACGGCCGACCGCGTGGCGATCAGCCACTTGGAGACGACGTCGAGCGCGTCCCATTCTTCCTTCTTGTCCATTTTGACGAGTTGCCAGATGGCAGTGCGCCACATAGCAAAATTGATGTGCATATCACTCTCTCCTTGAGTTGATATCGAACGGCTCATCCCATTTGGCGGATGAAGTTGCAAGAAATTATACAACGATCTCCGTGGTGACGGATTGGCCGGCCCATTCTTTTAGGCACTCCCCCGAATTGGGTTTCCCGTTAAAACACAACCGGGCAGGAAGGTCGTTTCCTGCCCGGTTGGAAGTCAGGGCTGCTCAGCGCCAGAAATTCTGCGTGAAGGGAAGCAATCGCAAAGCAACGTCTATCAACAAGCCGAGCATGAAGAGCGAACCGAACCTGCGGTTGTTGTAGAAGGCGTAGCCCACAAAGTACAGCGGCCAGCCGGGCTGTCCCTCGGGCGCCGTCTCCGGTTTGGGTTTCAGGAACACGGGATAATATTTGAGGAAAGTGGGAAGGGCCAGGAAGACGATCAACATCACCGGGGTAAAGAACCTTGCAGCCACCAGATACAACGTAATGAAATAAGGGATGATCATCATGGCCAGCACCGCGTAGCGGGAGGCTTTTTCGCCGATGACGACCGGCAGGGTGTGGATTCCCTTTTGCTTGTCCATGTCGAG
>DAOTXP010000221.1:0-11318 GCA_034435275.1 Anaerolineales bacterium
ACGGGAAAGAGCCTAAACACGACGGACACTACGGACACAAAGGGAGAAAAGGCGGCTTGATTGATGGGTATTTTTCCTTCGTGCCCTTTGTGTCCTTTGTGTTTAAAATGGGTTCCCCGTTAAAAACGGTAGAACCACTATGATTTTTGTGGCAGGGCCTCGATCATATTTTGACGGCTTGACCACCAGAGCGCGCCTGCCAGGATGGCGAGGAATGTCAGCAGGTAGAGGGCGAGCAGGCCCACGCTTGCGCCGTCCGTCCACGCGCCATAGATCAGGCCCGCGAGGGTGCTGAAGAGCGCCACCCAGGCCACATAGGTCCAGGATTTGAGGCGGCCGATAATGGTCGAAACGATCAGGATGCTTTGCAGGCTGAGTTCGGGGTCGGCCATCAGATAAGCCAGCAGCGGCCCGCGGTGCATGCCGAGACTGAGGAACATCTGCGCAATCGGCACTTCTACCAGCGTGGGGAAGTACATGAATATGCCGAAGACCACACCTGCCAGGTTGCCCAAGAGGGTATTTTGACCCGCGAGGGTTTCGATCCATTCGGGTTTGATGAGAACGCGGATGACGCCTACCGCAAAAACGCCGACCACCAGCAGGGGGAAGATCTGCTTGACGAATTTCCACGATTCCCACAGGAAGTCGCGGGTTTCATCCGCGCTGAGTTTGGTTTTCAACATCCAGCCGAGTACAACCAATGCAATCAACACACCGAAAAATTTCCCGTTGACGAGGATATCCAGCCCGCCCGCGTGCGGCGACATCCCAACCGCGGCGGTGAGCAGCGTCACGCCGACCAGCGCGAGTGAAGTCCATGTCCAGCGGTTGAAGCCTTCATGGATGTGTTCGATTCCCTTCCATGAAGCCAGCCCGATGAGCGCCAGCAGGCCGATAAGGATCGCGCCCTGCGCGGTGACACCCTCCTCGCCTTTGCTCGCGTCGAAGGGGACGAGGCGGTAGAGGAAATCCTGCAAGGTGTCCATGCCAGAGACAGGCAGGGTGAACACCGCGTAGGTGTTTGTCAGCAAACCGACTTTGAGCGTGCCAGAAAGTAAAAGCGTCACCAGCACGAGCAGGAAGATCAACGCAGCGCGGCGCATCGTCCCTTGCGCGGCGAACATCGTGTCGGTGGCTTTATCGTGCGCGGCATCGTCTTTGCGGAAGATCAAGGCCATGATCATGCCGATACCGATGCCAAATGCCAGCGAGAGGAAGAAGCGCGCAAAGGCCAGATCCACGCCGATGACGCCGCCCGTGTAGATCAAAGCGAGAATGTTTGCGGCGGGGGCGAAGAACAGGAAGGTGATGGCAGGACCAATCCCCGCACCTTTTTTGTATATGCCCGCGAAGAGCGGCACAATCGTGCAGGAGCAAACTGCGAGAACAGAGCCCGCCATGGCCGCCGCGGGGTAGGAAATGAATTTCGGCGTGTTTCGCCCCAGAAAGCGTGTTACCGTTTCCTTGGGAATGAGCGCGGTCATCGCGCCTGCGATGTAAAACGCGGGGAGCAGGCAAAGTAAAACGTGCGCGGCCAGATACGCGGCCAGGTTACCTAAACCACCTTGTACGAGATCAAATAAAAATCCTGAAATATTCGCCATTCGAGCTCCTAAATAGGTGCAGTGAGCATTGCTTCCAACGATACACGCCTTTCTGAAAAATTTTTGTCACGCACCAACGGCGCGCATTCATGGACCGACCGTTGTTCCTGCAATAGCCCGACCGCAAACGCCATGCAGGTCGCCTCGCCGCATTCGCGGCAGTTGGTTTGAGGGAGGAGCGTCCATACGTCGAGCGGGCGCGGCGAGCGTTTGTTTTCTGTAACCGCGATCAGTTCGTTCCGCTTCTCCCACACACGATTGATGCTCTCGTGGAGCGCGGACAGAAGTTCCAGGCCTTCCTGTACGTCTTTGACTTGTGTGATGTATACCTGCTCGCGCTGGAACGTCAGAAAACCAGGCTGGCGGCGGAAGGTCAGCGTGCATTGGTTGGGATTGAAGGCGATCACACCCGGCAGGGTCGCCAGATAAGGGAGGACATCTTCAAGTGGCCGGGACGGCTTGCCGATGATGATGATCTTGCCCGGTTCGGCTAGGCACGGCAGTGTGCGAATCAGTGTGATGGATTCCAGATACGTCATTTCATGAACAACTTTCCAGTGATCTGTTGAGCGCCTTTCCCGGGCACTTCAATGATCACCTTTCAGCCGCCTTCCAACAACTCACGCGTTTTGCCTTTTATATGCTTCTTGAGAAACGCCAGTGCACTTTCCGCATCTTCGTCGAGCAGAGTGCGCATTAGTTCGATGATGTCTTCATCATCCAGGAGAATATGCAAACTTTTCTTCATGTTTTGGTACGCAGTTTGGACAGTGGCATGCCGCAGAAGTTGGGACATCGGCAATATCCACACTCTCCATCTTTGCGGCCAGCTCAAGTAATTTCAATAACGCAGGATTACGCAGTCGGTAGTATATGAACTTTCCTTCGCGTCGAGTCAGCAGGATCCCCGCGTCGCGCAGCGCCATCAGATGCTGGGAAATATAAGCCTGCCGCTTGCCAAGAAGCGCCTCCAGGTGGCAAACGCAGGCTTCTCCGTTGCCAATGGTGAGCAGGATGGCGAGCCTGACCGGGTGGGCAATTTCTTCCAGAACCGCCGAGATTTTTTGGGCCTGATTCAGGGTTTTCATATTCAAAATCCTGAATATATTATAGGCAAAAGAAAGCCGCCGTTCAATGAACAGGCGTCATCAAAGGCTCATGACGAAAGTCACGATTGTTCTGCCAGCCACTCTTTGAGCTTCTTTTCGATCCCATCGCGCACCTCGCGGAATTTGGCGAGTCTTTCCTCTTCATCAACCCTCGAACGCGGCGGGATCTTGGAACGACCAGTGCATCCAATTACTGCCACCAGGCCGGACAGTGGGGCAGTTCTTATCGGCTTCATCGTAAACCGTGATCAAGTATTTGGAAGAGCATCTTTCCCAGATAATGTCTGCCGTGAAACATCAACCCCGATTTCGTTCATCCTTTGACCGTGAGTGGATTCAGCCCTTTGGGCTCTGTCCCTGCGCTGTGCGGCTCGAATCGAAACGCTCCCCGCCATACTTGCGGGGAACGCCTCCGCCATCTGACTGCGGGCAGAATTGCCCGCGCAAAGAAAAAGGACGCCTCGGGCGTAGGCACTCTATCGCATGTGCGTTTTCAATTGTTCGGGTAAAATTTGGGTCAAAGTACAGCTTCGTAACTGACCTCGTAGGAGAAAAAACATGGAGTGGATCGCCAGTCCCGAATCCTGGATTGCCCTTTTCACGCTGATTGCCCTGGAGCTCGTCCTCGGCGTGGACAATGTGATTTTCATTTCCATCCTGGCTGGAAAACTTCCGCCCGAGGACCAGCCTCGAGCCCGCACCACAGGCATCATGCTGGCGGTCGTCACGCGCATTCTGTTGCTGCTGTCCCTCTCGTGGATCATCAGCCTCGAGGAGACACTATTCACCCTGCCCGTGCTCGGCGTTGAAATTTCAGGCCGCGATCTTGTGTTGCTGGCGGGCGGTCTCTTCCTTCTGTGGAAAAGCACCCGCGAGATTCACGACAAACTCGAAGGCGAGCAGGGACACGCCTCCGCCAGGGTCGCGGCATCGTTCGTCAGCGTCATCGTCCAGATCATGCTGCTGGACGTGGTCTTCTCGCTGGACTCGGTCATCACGGCGGTGGGGATGGTGGAGCACATTGAGATCATGATCGTTGCCGTCGTGCTGGCCGCGGGCGTGATGATCTTCACGGCGGGACCGATTGGAGCCTTTGTCGAGCGGCACCCGACCATCAAGATCCTTGCCCTGAGTTTCCTGCTGTTGATCGGATTCACGCTAGTCGTGGAAGGACTGCACCAGCACATTCCCAAGGGATATATCTACTTCGCGATGGGCTTTTCCGTTTTTGTGGAGATACTCAACCTGCGTATACGCAGCCAGACAGGGCCTGTCAACCTGCGCGAGCCGTACGCGGTGGAAAAGAAAATGAAGTTGCAGCCTGTGACCGTGGAGGTAAGCGCGCCCCGCCTGAGGGCGGTGCGGAAGTCAACGCCGAAGAGGAAGGGGAAACCAACCGTCAAAGCAAGGAAAAAGAAGTAGGACTGCCTTGCGAGTGTGTTGCACCCCACCCGCAGGCAAATCCCGTTAAGCAAATAGAATTTACCCCCTAGGACAAATCTCCCTGCAAAAAGGTGCGACGCACCCTAACTCTTTCTCACGCCCCCAGCCATTTCCCCGCCTCCCGCGGCAAATTGGTGATCGGCCCCTGCCGCGCGGTGCATTGCGGTAATGATTCTAAAAACAGCCTGCCGTATTGCTTGGTCAGCACGCGTCGGTCGAGGATGACCACCACGCCGCGGTCGGAGGCGGTGCGGATCAGGCGGCCGAATCCCTGGCGGAATTTCAGGATGGCTTCAGGCAGGTAATATTCCTGGAACGAGTCTTCGTACATCTCGGAGCGCGCCGCGATCAACGGATCGGTTGGTACGTCAAAGGGCAGTTTGACCATGACCACCACCGAGAGGGCATCCCCGGGCACATCCACGCCCTCCCAGAACGACCGCGTGCCGAGCAGTACCGCGCGTTCTGTGGACTTGAATGATTCGAGCAACGTGTTTGGCGATGCGCCTTCGCCTTGTTCTAAAACATAAATATCTTCGCGCGCCAGCGGTCCCGTGATGGCCTGCGCGGTCTTTTTCAGCTGTGCGTAGGACGTGAACAGCACCAGCATTCGCCCGCCTGTGGCTTTGGCCGTTCCAACGATGGCGCGGTCCACGGCCTGCTGGTAGCCGGGGGCGTTCGGCTCGGGGATATCGTTGGCGATGTAAAGCAAGGTCGAACTCTCATAATCGAACGGCGAGCCGAGCTGCATCTCGTCGGCCTCGTCCGCGCCGAGAGTGTTGCGCATGTAATTGAACTCGCCATGCGCGGTCAATGTGGCAGAGGTGAGAATGACGCTGGCCTTCTCGTGCCAGAGATATTTTTCGATCAACGGCCCGACGCGCAACGGCGCGGCGTTGAGCGACAACTTGTCGCCGCGCGGGTTGACCTCGATCCAGTAAACCTGTTCAGCCGAAGGCGAGGAGATCATGGCCGTCACGTTCATTTCGGCTTCCGATAATCGCCGATGGACATTGCTCAATTCACCCATCGGGTCTTCGAGTTGGTCCATGCCGTCCGAATACAGGTCGGCCGCGGCCTTATACAGTTCAGCAAGCGTGTTGAGCAGAAGCCGCAGACTCTCGCCGGTCTGGTCCCAGCCCATCTCCACTTCATCCCAGCCGGGCAGGGTGCGTGTGGCGGGCAAAATCCGCGCCTGCCATGAATAGTTGCTGGGCGGCTGCCCCTCGCGTTGAAAATTGACGAACGCGTTCAGCGTGTTGAAAAATTCCTGATTGAGCGCCTGCAAACGGAATGCCTGGTCGGTGGCGCGGCTGACCTTTTGGTTGAGCAGGGCGAAGTCCGAGGGGCGAAGCGAGGCGTGAGTCTCCGCCAGCAGTCGGCCGAGCACGCCGGAGGATGATCCGCCCACTTCGCGCAGGACGCGCTCGAGGTCTGCTTGCGTGACGTGGAAACTCAGCGCGTTGGTCGTGGCCGATTCGAGATGATGCGCCTCGTCCACGATCAGGTAATCGTATTCGGGCAGGACCTTACTCCCGGTGGCGATGTCCGAAAGCAAAAGGGCGTGGTTGACGACGAGCAGGTGCGCGGACTGCGCGGCCTGTTTGGCGCGATGGAAGGGACACGATCCGCCGGCGCGTTGAATACAGGTTTCGGTCGTGCAGGCGTCATCTTCGGCCGACATTCCCAGCCACGCGTTGCGTTCGGCGGGCCCGGTCAGGTTGATCTCGTTGCGGTCGCCGCTCTGGTTTTCCAGCGTCCAAACCAGCACCTTGGCCAGCACGCGCATCTCGTCCGCGTCGCGCGGGCCGTGGCGGCGCAGGGAATCGAATCGTCGCGGGCACAAATAGTTGCCGCGGCCTTTCAACACCGCGGCGCGCAGGTCGAGGTTAAGCGCGGCCTGCAAATCGGGAATGTCTTTTTTGATGAGTTGGTCTTGCAGATTAATTGTGTTGGTCGAGACAACCACGCGCGTGTTGTTCTGGATGGCGAACAGTGCCGACGGCACGAGATAGGCGAAGGACTTGCCCACGCCAGTGCCTGCCTCGACCATGAGGTGGCCGCCGCGTGAAAGCGCGTTGCTCACCGCCCGCAGCATCTCCACCTGTTCGGGACGGTGCTCGTAGGATTCGAAATACTGTGAGAACGGACCGCCGTATTCGAGGATCGAGGCCACTTGCTCCGCGTCGAGCGGAATCGGCTCCTCGACCTTTTTGACCGGTGGGTGCTTTTCCTGCTCGGACTCGAACATCGGACCCCGCGCCTGCTTGCCGCGCGTCTTTTTTGGAGCCACGCCTTCGCGCGCTCTCGCCCGCAGGATCTGCTGAAAGACCCAGCCCGCGTCCCATTCGAGCGGCTCGCTCAAGTGAACAATCTCAGCCAGTAGTTCGAGCGGTAGTTGTCCCGCCAACTCGTACAAACGGTTGTAGACACCATGCGTGACTTTCGCGTCGTCGAGGGCGCGGTGCGTGGCGGGCAGTAACAGTCCCAGTTGCTGGCCGAGCGAACCGAGATTGTACCGGCTGGCCGAGGGAATCAGCACGGAGGCCAATTCGTACGTATCAATGACCTGGTTGTGTTGAAACAGTCCGTGCCGCTTGAGGAAGCCAAGATCGAAACGGACGTTATGTCCCACCACGGGTGAATCGCCGACAAAGGCTTCCAGTTCGTGGGCAATGTCCTTGAGTCGCGGCGCCTGCCGCACCATCTCGTCAGTGATGCCGGTCAGCGAGCTGATGAACTCGGGGATGTGACGGCCCGGGTTGATCAGGCTCGTCCATTCGTGCTCGACGCGTTTCCCGTTGAAGCGCACCGCGCCGATCTCGATGATGGAGTCTGTTTTGGACTCCAGCCCCGTAGTCTCGATGTCAATTGCGACGATGGATGTCATAGAACAAGTGTATCATAAAAAACCCTCCCCCGAACAAACAAGGGGCTGGGTGCAGGTTTCCATGAACGCCGCCGGCTCAGGCGCGTTCGGTGCTCGCAATTACCAGCCCCATAGCGATCAACAGGCCTCCGAAGAGAAACAGGTGTGTAATCTTCTCGCCCAGGAACAGCGCGCCGAGGATCGTTCCCACGACCGGCTGGGCAAAGAAGGTAAGCGACGCTATTGCTGCGGGAAGTTTGGCAAAAGCGTAATTCCACAGAAACATTGCCATGGCGGTGGAGATGATTCCGAGAAAGAGAATGCCGCCGAGGACTCCAATTGTAATCTCGCCCATTCCCCGCGTATTCAATTCCCATGCGCCAAACAGGATGGAGGTGGGCAGGCCGCCTGCCAGCATGATCGCCGTGGAAGTGACCACGTCCGTTTCGCGCGTGACCCGGCGGACCAGCACCGAATAGAGCGCCCACGTCAGTGCAGCGGCCAGCAGGGACAGGTTGCCCCAGAACAGCGATGGCGAGAGTTCGGCCGTGCGCGGGTCAATGACGGCTACGACTCCCAGGGACGAAATGATCAACGCGGTCACGCCGCGCGCGGTGGCCTTTTCACCGAGCAGGGACGGGGCGAAGAGCAGGATGAACGCGGGCGTGGCCGAGGTCACGAGCGAACCGATGGAGGCGGTGGAGAGTTTCGTGCCGACGAATTGGAATCCGAGCGAGAT
Organism: Anaerolineales bacterium; assembly: GCA_034435275.1. Classification (GTDB taxonomy): domain Bacteria; phylum Chloroflexota; class Anaerolineae; order Anaerolineales; family Villigracilaceae; genus JBFMCC01. Next base: position 7,768 of record DAOTXP010000221.1, read on the forward strand.
GCCGTATCCCATCACGCCGACGAGGAAGATCTGCCACGCCTGCCGTCTCGTCATTGAAACTTTCGGCCGCAAAGCGATCACCGCGCCCAGCGCGAGAATCCCCAGCGCGAGACGGCTGGTGAGCAACGCAAAAGGCGGGATGACCTCCAGCACGACCTTGCTGACGACGTACATTCCGCCCCAGATGGAGGCCGCGCCCAGCCCGGCTGAAAGACCTGCGAGATTGTATTTGTTCATGGGCGCAGATTATACCTTGAGGGTGTATGGCTCTTCCTCTTGGACGCAGTTCAACTTTCGCCGCTAAGGAGGAAAGCCCGCGAAATTTTTGAATATCGCGAAGGGCGTTCCCGGCATTCTTTGCCGCTTCGCGGCTCCATCCGAACTCCTGTCCGAAAGTCGGACTCGATATGATTGACAGCGGTTGTATAATTGAAATCAGAAAGGAAAATGCAAATGAACATCGTTGGCTGGATTCTCATCGTGATCGGCGTGATCGCCTTCCTGGCTGGCCTGGCCATGGCTTTGAAAGAACAATTCAAGAAGACCGAGGTCGCGGCCATTCCCCAGAACCGCGCCATCGAGCTGAAGGATATCACTGAAGTCCTGAAGCAGTTCGCCGAAGTACTGAAGGCCTTCAAGGATTTGAGTGCGGGAATTCAATGGGCATTTCTGGGGCTGGCCTGTATCGCGGTCGGCGCGTACATTCTTCAGGGGGTGTGAGCGAGGCGTTTTTAAAAAACTTGCACGGCCATCCGCCGTGCAAGTTTTTTTCTCCCGGCCACGCCGGCGAAGCGGCCCGCGGTTTGGTCTACTGATTCGTAATCATCCGCATCAGGAGCTGATTCATGGAGGCTTGAACGACGCCGAATTGCCAGTCTTTCAACTGCGTTTGACTCTTTAACCGCGCGGGCGGTTTCAAGGCGTCCAATCCTTTATCGGATGCATAGAGCTCCGCGGCGGCGGTCATCAGTTCGTTGGTGGCTTCGTAATTGCTAATCGCGTGCGCGATCAACTCGCCGCATTTCCCGGATGAAAAGCGGGCCACCTTCTGCGCCGCGAGTACACAGTTGAGGAATAGGACGAGCGGCTTCAAGGAGAAAGTGTACTGCGTGGTTCCCTGAACGGTGACGATGGCTTTGTCCACGATCTCGCGTTTCACGTGCTGGACAAAGAGGTCGGTAAAGGATTTGGGGTGCGCCGACATGACGCCCTGACACCGTTCAAAGGTGTTGTTGCGGAGTAGGTCGGTGGTAAGCGTGGTCTGGTCCGGCTTAACCGCATCCCACGCTTTTTTCATCAGTGATTGAATCTCGTCGGGATGGCCTTCATCCCAGGCAACCAGCGCCTCGAGTAGTTTGGGGTCCAGTTCGTCCGCGCCCCAGAATGCGTATCCGTGCATGTTGATGAACTTCGCAAACTGGCCTTCGGGCTTGTCCTGTTTACTGTAGAGACGCATCTGGACGTTCGGGCTGAACTCCGGTAGCGATTCACCCTTGCCTTTTTTGTCGGTGGTCAGCGCGTTCAACATGCTCAACATGGACATGATGTTCGTGTTGCCCCACATTTGGGCGGGCAGACCGCTCTTTCCGTTGTTCGTATTCTGGCGCAGGAATTCGACGCGCTCCGGAACGGACTGCATGAGGAGGAACTGGCCGACGATATCACCCTCGAAGTCCGTTGCCTTAAAGAGCACTGCGGCTTTTTCTGGCGTGGTTGCCACAACGGCGCGGCGGATGCGGTCTTCCACATTCTTGGGTTGAACTGTGGATTGGGCCAGCTTGAGGGCCGTTTCCTCCAGTCCGCGCCTGACCAGCGTGATCAGGAACCAGACCTGCCGCGGGGCGCAGTCCACCGGGCGCTTGTTGATTTCTAGAAAGGCCGTCTCTGCTTCGGTCGGCGTGTTGACGATCGAGCCGTACCATTCGGCCAGGGCGAACTCGCGCAGGTGGGCAGGCAACTTTCCTTCGAGAAAGGCCTGTGCTTTTTCGCGGTGCGCGGGGAACGTTGCCCATACGTTCACAAGTTGCCGAAACTCCAGAAAACGTTTGCTCCAGTCGTCGCCATAGGCGTTGGTGGTCGCGCCCTCGTTGATCAACATCTCCATCAACGCTTCCGCGGTATCGGGTGATTCTGCGTTCACACATTTGACCAGCTTAACGTAACGGATAATCCCTTTTTCGCGCTTTGAATCCGAGGAGGTTTCAGCAGGTACAACGGCAAACGCATCGTTCTTTAACAGGTATTGACCGGCCTGTTGTGCCAACGGTTGGCTCAAGTGCAGGACGGGTTCATCCTGATCCAGAATCTCTTTGATAACGACGTTGACTGTTCCCAACTGGGTGGACCGATTTGCCAGGTCCCACTCCTGTGCGGATAACCCGTTGAGTTTTTGAAGTCTTTGGAGCATTGTCCGTTGCGTAGAGGCGGCAACTCTGCCGAGCAGCGTTATACACTTACTACGGTCCAGCTTCATCCATGCCTCGATCAACGCGACCCTGGCGGGTTCCTTCCCGAAGGGCCACCAGCGCTTGTTCAGGCCCTCCTCGGCTCCAGTCAGGATGCGGCGCGCCTCCTCCGGGTTGGAGGCCGCGGCCCCCAACGCCTTTTCGGCAACGTCCATGACCTCCTGTACGAATTTCGGGTACGAAGCCTTTTTACTCGGTTTGGCGGCGCCCATGGCGTTGACTTCACTTTGCTGGTTGATATTCAGACTGCCGCTCTGGGTGGAGAGTTTCGGCCAGAAATGTTCGAACACCTCTGGGCGGAAGATCAGCGCCGCCTGGCAGACTTTCAGGAGCAGTAACGCGCGCGCCTCTTTGAGTAAATCAGGATTTTCGAGCACGCTCTCCAAATAGGCGATAAAACCGCTCTTCGTCTCGGTTGTTGCAGCCATCAGGAACTTCCTTTCAGTTGTGGTTGATGAGCACGACCATCAGGCCGGTCATCGCGCTTTTCATGTCGCCCAGGTGTTCGCGGGCGAAATCGTCCCGTGCCATCGGGCGAAGGTTGTTTGCGTCGAAGTATTTCTGGATGCCTTCGATGCAGACCTCCGAGCCCTGATCCACGGATTTGAGTTTGGGCGCCTCCCAGTCTACCTCCCGGATGAGAACGACTTTTGCGTTCGCATCGTTGATCGCCCGGCGGATGTTGTTTTGCCATTTTTCATCCGAGGACGTGTCAATCATGACTGCCACAGACCTCTCCTCTGCCCGCACAAAGAAGGCATAGATTGTGCTGTTTGACGGCATTGCCTCTCCTTTCCTAGTTTGTTTGACGAGAACGCGATGCAATTCATTATCCGGGAATGTCGAGAGATTAGCAACTGTTGATTGTCACCCCCGTTCAAACTCAATGTTGGGTCGCTTACCCCATTAAGTAATGGTGCTCATCCACCGCTAAGTGGAGTGGGATGATTCCGCCTGTCAACCTCCCAATTTTAGTACCAATTGAAAGTAGAAAAATCAGGCATGTTGGATGGCATACTGATGGGGCGTCAAGCCCTGTAGTGCCTCGTGTGGGCGGATGGTATTGTATTCCTGCAGCCAATGGTC
>DAOTXP010000222.1:0-34969 GCA_034435275.1 Anaerolineales bacterium
GGATAATCCTGGTGCTCGAATGCGCCGAGCGCAGTCTGTTTTACACGTTGGAGAATTTCATGGAACGAGGGGTTGCCTGAGAAATCCGCTTTGAGCGCAATCGGGTTGATGAAGTAGCCGACCAGATTCGACAACTCGGCATGGCTTCGTCCCGCAGTCACTGAGCCAACCAAAAATTCCTCCTGATTCGAATAGCGGTGCAGTAAAGTCTGGAACGCGGCAAGCAGGGTCATGAACATGGTCGCGTTGTTTTCCTGCGCGAGCAACTTCAACTTTTCGTACAGGTCGCCGTCCATGAACAGGTGACGCGAATCGCCGCGATAGGTTTGCATCGGCGAGCGCGGGCGGTCCGTTGGAAGATTCAACGCGGGGAGTTGAGCGCCGAGTTGATCGCGCCAGTATTCCCACAACTTTTCGCCGCGCTCGCCTGCGAGCATCGCCGCTTCCCAACGCGCGTAATCGGAGTAACGCGCGGGGAGAGGAGACAATTCAGTCGGCATTCCATCTTTGTTTGCTTCATACAGCAACAACAATTCTCGCGCGAGAATCGTCATGGACCAAAAATCGGTGATGATGTGATCCATCGCCAGCAGAAGGATGTGCGATTTGTCCCGCGTACGGTGGAGCGCGGCTCGGGCGACCGGACCCGCCTCAAGGTCGAAGGAAACGTGCGCGTCCTTTGCAAGTTGTTTGCGCAGCGTATCCTCCTCCAGCGCGGACGAATCCGTCACGATGAAAATTCCATCCATCGAATCATGCACACGTTGGATCGGTTCGCCGTTCACAACGTGGAATGTGCTTCGCAGCGACTCGTGACGCGCAACAAGTTGCTCAAATGCAAGTTGCAAAGCAGGCACATTCAATTCGCCGCGAATGCGGATCGCGCCCGCCACGTTGAACGAAAGTTCGTCAGGCATGAGTTGATGCAGGAACCACAACGCCTGCTGACCGTACGACAGCGGACTCTCGTTTGACGAGTCTTGCGCGACAACGAACGGCGCTTCCTCTCCCGTTTTGGCTGATTCCAAATTCGTCATCGCCTCCGCCGCAAGGGACGCGATCGTCGGTCCCTGCAGGAGACTCGCCACCGAGATTTGCGCGCCGAGTTTCGATTCGAGCATATTCTTGAGTTCCATCGCCATGAGCGAATCAAGCCCGAGCGTATCAAGCGGTTGATTCACATTCAGGCGCGAGGCGTCCATGCCGAGGATGCGCGCGGTTTGTCTTTGGATGTGGTTTTCGATAACTTGTTGGCGTTGGTGAGGCGGGGCGGCGAGGAGGGTTGATGGACTTAGTTCTGCCCTCATCCCCGACCCTTCTCCCGAGGGGAGAAGGGAGCCAGAATCCCCCTCTCCCTGCGGGAGAGGGGCTAGGGGTGAGGGAGATTTTTGTGATTCTTTATGAACCCTGCCATTCTTTTTTTCTTCCTGCAATTGCGATTTTCCATTCGAACGCGGCGAGACCGACCTGTTTACCTGTCTACGTGCGTCGCCGTGGCGCCGTGGCGACATTCCCCTGTCTACCTCCAACCAATACCGCTGGCGGTCAAACGGATAATTCGGCAATGCAACCTTGTTGCGCGTATATCCTGAATCGAATCCTTTCCAGTCTACTTCCGCGCCCTGCGCGTAGAGTTTGCCGAGGCTGTCGAGGAGCGTCTGCCATTCGTCTTGATTCTGCCTGAGCGACGGCAGCCACGCGGACTTTAACTCTGGCAGGCAGCGTTTGCCCATGCCAAGCAGAACCGGGCTGGGACCGATTTCAATGAACGCGTCGATTCCAAGATTTGCAAGCGATTGCATGCCTGCGGCGAATTTCACCTCGCTACGGATATGGGCACGCCAGTAGTTAGCGGAGATGGGTTCGGTAATTGGCTGACCAGTGACGTTTGAGATTAAGAGAATTTGAGAAGTAGAGAATTTAGTTCCTTGGGCAAACGATTTGAACTCATCGAGGATCGAATCCATAAGAGGTGAGTGAAACGCATGAGAGACAACCAGCGGTTTGGAGGTGATGCCGAGTTTGGTCAGTTCATCCACAACATTTTGCACAGCGGATGTTTCACCGGAGATGACCGTGTTGTCGGGTCCGTTCGAGGCGGCGATGGAGACTTTATCTTGATACGGCTTCAAAACATCCGCAATACGGCTTGCATCCGCAAAGACCGCAACCATCGTCCCGTTTTGCGGAAGTCCGCCCATCAAGCGGGCGCGCTCGGCGATCAGGCGCAGTCCGTCTTCGAGCGTGAACACTCCCGCGATGCACGCGGCGACGTATTCGCCGACGCTGTGTCCCATCACCGCGCGCGGCTTGATTCCCCACGCGAGCCACATCTGCGCGAGGGCATACTCAAAAGCGAAAAGCGCAGGCTGGGTAAATGTCGTTTGGTTGATGGTCGAGTCGTCTTTGTCGGCAAAGATGATTTCGAGCAGGGAACGATTCAAAATCGGATCGAGAATCGACGCGCACTCGTCCAGCGCGGCGCGAAAGACGGGCTGGGTTTCGTAGAGCCCTTTTCCCATGCCCGCGTATTGCGATCCCTGCCCGGTAAATAGGAAAGCGATCTTCGGCTGCGCGCCTAGTTTTGCATGACCCGTCGAAACGAAGGGCGATTCTGATTGATCAAGAAAATCATCCAGTCCCTTCAACAATTCATCTTTTGTGCTGGCTTGGATCGCGAGACGATGCTCGAAGTGGGAGCGGGTTGTGTTGGCAGTGAAGGCGAGATTCGGTAATTCGTAATTTGCAATTGGTAGTTTCTCGCCGAGGGAGCGGGAGAGTTCTTGAAGGGCGAATTCGCTTTTGGCAGATAAAGTCAGCACATGGCGCGGACGTTCAATGTCGTTTCTCTTTTGATTTTCAACCACCATCGGCGCATCCGAAAGGACGATATGCGCGTTCGTGCCGCCAAACCCGAACGAACTCACGCCAGCGAAGCGCGATGGCGCCGTGGCTCCACGTCGTTTCCACGGGCGGAGGTAGGTTCCAATTTCGATGCGCGAGTTTTCAAGTGAGAGATACGGGTTGATTTCCTTTAAATGCAAATGCGGCGGGATGGCCTCGTTCTGCATCGCAAGCACGACTTTTATCAATCCTGCAATCCCAGCCGCGGACTCAAGATGACCGATATTCGTCTTCACCGAACCGACGATCACGCGCTGGTTCGAGTCATCGTTCAGCACGGCGTTCAACGACGCCATTTCGATCGGGTCGCCGAGCGGAGTTCCCGTTCCGTGCGCTTCGACGTAACTAATTTGATTCGGAGAAACACCCGCCTGATTCAACGCCGTGCGAATCACGTCTTGTTGAGCAAGTCCATTCGGCGCGGTGAGCCCGTTGCTGCGCCCGTCCTGATTGACCGCCGAGCCGCGAATCAACGCAAGAATGTTGTCGCCGTCGCGCATCGCATCGGACAATCGCTTCAACACCATAACGCCGCATCCTTCGCCGCGCACGTACCCGTCCGCGCTGGCATCGAAGGTTTTGCAATGCCCGTCGGGAGCGAGCATGCGCGCTTGCGAGAAGGTGATCGTCAACTCAGGCGTGAGAATGAGGTTTACGCCTCCCGCCAACGCCAAATCTGATTCGCCGTTTCTGAGACTCTGACACGCGAGATGCACTGATACCAGCGACGATGAACAAGCCGTATCCACTGCCATGCTCGGTCCGCGCAGATCAAACACATACGAGAGACGGTTCGCCGCGATGCTGTGCGCGTTGCCCGTACCTGCATAGGCGTCTATCATTTCGGGGTCGTCGAATTGCAGGCGCGAGTAATCGTAACTGCTGATGCCGACGAACACGCCCGTGCGAGTCCCCGCCAAGGATTGGGGCGGGATGAACGCGTTTTCCATCGCCTCCCAACCGACCTCCAGCAGGAGGCGCTGCTGCGGATCCATGCGCGCGGCTTCACGAGGCGAAATCCCAAAGAAGGCGGGATCGAACAGATCGACATGATCGAGGAATCCCCCGAAGCGCGTCAGGATTTTCCCTGCGGCTGGTTCGTCCGCATGGAATTGATCCACATCCCAGCGGTCGGGCGGGACTTCGGTGATCGCGTCCACGCCGTTGCGGAGCAAGTCCCAAAACGCCTGCGGACTGTCCGCCTGCGGGAAGCGGCAACTCAACCCGATGATGGCGATGGGTTCGTTGAGGTTGTTGAACGTCGGTCGAGGCGTTGCAGGTGTTGATGATTTCGTTGGTTGCGAATCGCCCGCCAGAAAATTTGCGAGCGTTTCAACGGATGGATAATCCCATGCGAGGGTGGGCGAAAGTTTGCGGTTGAGGAACGTTTCGAGATCGCCCGTGAGACTGACGGCTTGCACCGAACCGAGTCCGTAGTAGGTGAACGGCTGGCGCGGGTCAATCGCGGACGCGTCCATCTCGAGCATGGAGGCGATGCGTGTGAGAAGGAAGGATTGGATGGTTTGGGTATTGTGTTTTGGTTGTGTGAGGTGAGGGCTTTGACTTTCCCTCACCCCTAACCCCTCTCCCGAAGGTAGAGGGGGACTCTGGCTCCCTTCCCCTTTCGGGGGAAGGGCTGGGGATGAGGGTGTATTCCTCCTCCACTCCCCAACCAATTCCAACTCTCCATCCAAAAACGCGGACTTCGTGGCGCGGCGTTGAATCTTTCCGCTGGAGGTCTTGGGAATGCTCATCGGTTTAACCAGCGCGATGGCGAAGACTTGCAGATCGTGTTTCTCTGCAACCGCCTGCCGAATCGCCGAGGCGACTTCGTTAATATCCGCCTGCCGCCCGGCACGAGTCACTTCCTGCACAATGACGAGTTGCTCTTTACCATTTTCTGTCACTGAAAACGCTGCTCCGCTCGAAGGTTGCAAAGCAGAGTGACTGGCTTCGACTGTGAGTTCAATATCTTGCGGGTAATGATTGCTCCCATGAATGATGATGAGGTCTTTTAATCGACCGGTGACGAACAGTTCGCCGTTCTGTAGAAAACCCAAATCACCCGTCCGCATGAAGGGACCTTCGTTATCCTGCGTGTACGCGCCGAAGGTGTTGCGCGTTTCCTCTTCCAGTCCCCAATAGCCCTTTGCGACACTCGGCCCCGCAACCCAGATCTCGCCCACTTCATCTTCCGCGCATTGATTCATTGTAGACGGATTCACGATGATAATTTTTTGGTCCACGATGGATTTGCCGCAGTTCACCAGCGTGAGCGAATTTGAATCGTTGGGGGAAACTTCAACCACGCGGTCGCGTTCGAGAGCTTTGCGATCAATCGTCACCGTGCGCGGCTCGGACGGACCGTCGCCGCCGGAGACGATGAGCGTACTCTCCGCCATGCCGAAACAGGGATAGAAAGAACTCTTGCGAAAGCCGACCCTTTCGAACGTCCGCGCGAAGCGTTCGAGCGTTTCGGGACGGATGGGTTCCGCGCCGCAGAACGCCAGTTTCCACGCGCTCAGATCAAGCGTATCAATTTGTTCGGGGGTGATGCGATCCACACAAAAATCGTAGGCAAAGTTCGGCGCGCCGCTGGTTGTCGCTTTATATTTGCTGATCGCTTCGAGCCAGCGGAATGGCTTTTGCAAAAACGAGACGGGCGACATCAACGTGGAAGTCCCGCTGATGTACATCGGCTCGAGGATGCCGCCGATGAGACCCATGTCGTGATAACTCGGAAGCCAGAACGCCCCTGTGTCGCTCGAATCCAGTTGAAAGCCGCGGCGGATGGCTTTCAGGTTGTGCATCAGGTTGCCATGGGTGAGCATGACGCCCTTCGGTTGACTTGTCGAACCCGAGGTGTATTGCAGGAAGGCGAGCGTGTCCGCGTCCACGTTCGGATCGCGCCACTCCGCTTCCAGCCCCGGGGAAACCTGTTCGGTGTTCAGCCAGCTTAATGCCTGTAGATCGGGGGCGTGCTCGAAGCGTTGTTCGATGTTATGCAGGATGGCAGAGGTGGTGAGCGCGAACTTCGCCTGCGAGTCCGCCACAATCCCCTGGATGCGCGGCGCGGGCCGGTTCAAACGCGGCGGGTAGGCTGGCACAGCCACCGCGCCGGCATACAAACATCCGAAAAAAGAAGCGATGTAGTCCAACCCGGCCGGGTAGAGCAACAACACCCGTTCGCCCCGCGCGCCATGCGTCTCGAGCCACGCGCCGATGCCCCGAGCGCGGCGGTCGAGTTCACCGTAGGTGGTGGTGAGGATGTCAGAGTTGCCATCCTCCAGGAATCTGTAAGCCAGATTGCCCGGATGCTGTTCCGCTCTCCATCGCAGTAGGCCGACCAGGGTAGCGGGAGTATGGGATTGGGAGGCCGCGCGGGTTGACCTTTTCATAAATGTCTACCTGTATTATCTGAAATCACATACTTATAACATGAAAGCAGTCATTCGACTAAAAATTTGAGGATCACGCAATTGCGCAACGGGATTTATTTGTTAATAATGACACGAACACAACAAGAATTTCTTTGAATGAAGCGTTCAATTTCTTGACATGCTTCTGCAAAAAGGTATAATCTCATCCCAATAGTCCGCTTTGTGCTTCGTTTTTACATCTGGAGTATGTTTTTACAATATCACGGCTGGTAGACAAACAGGGGAGTGCAAGCCAAATATCGAGTTGGATTTGGTTCCATAGGGCAAATCATCTTTTTATTATATAAGGAACAGGCCTGTGAATCAACAAAGCATTTTTAAACTCGTTCAAGACGAAGGCGCAGCCTCTTCGAAAGATTTTGAGCTGACCCAATCCGAGATTGTTATTGGCCGCGATCCGAATGTGGACATTTCTATTCCCTCCGCAGCCGTGTCCCGCCGCCACGTCCGCCTGACGCGTGACGGCGATGGATACACATTGGAGGACCTGGGAAGCAGTAACGGAACGTTCTTGAACGGCGTACAGTTGACCGAACGGCGCCTCTTGAGAGATGGTGACCAGATCCGTCTGGGGAAGGCCGTAACGCTTACGTATAAAACACCCGCTTCGGTCCCGATCAGCGAGCCGCGCCCGGTCGTTCCGGTGTCTGCGGGTATGATGCAGACTGTGGTGGGAGAGGAGCCCATGGGGGCAGTGGAGGCCGGCCCGCCCCAACTTAACGTCATTATCGCCGGGGGAAGCGCCAAAACCTATGAACTGACGCGTCAGGTCCTGACCATTGGGCGGGTGGAGGAAAACGACATCGTCATCCCCTCCCAGATCGTCTCCCGCCAGCATGCCCGGCTGGAACGGACGAATGGCGGCTACAAGTTGACGGTCGCTCCGGAGGCGAAGAATCCCATCTTGTTTGAAGGGCGGCCGCTCGAGGGTCCGCGTGTTTTACGTCACGGCGACATTTTACGTATCGGAAGCCTCGACCCCGGCGTGATGGTCACAATAACCTACGATGCCCCCAGTGAAGCGGCACAGGAAGTCGAACGGGACATTGTATTCGGCGAGAAGACCCTGATTCAAATCGGGCGCGACCCCTCCAACGATGTCGTGCTTCCATCCCCCACCGTGTCCCGCTTTCATGCTCAAGTCGAAAGAGTGGGCCAACGCTATCGCGTGGAAGACTTGCGCAGTTCCAATGGCACATTTGTCAATGGGGAACGTGTGGTAGGAACCGTCTGGCTCAAGCCCAACGATTCCATTCGCATTGGGCAATATCGTTTCGTGATGGGCAAGGATCAACTTGCCAAGTATGACGATAGCAAGGGTCTGAGCCTCGACGCCCTTCGGTTGAACAAGTGGGTGCGCAAGGACCTGAACATCCTTCAGGATATTTCCGTTGCCCTCAAGCCGCGTGAGTTCATCGTTGTCGTCGGACAGAGCGGCGGCGGGAAATCCACGTTTCTGGATGCGGTTGCCGGTTATCGTCCAGCCACACCTCCCTCGCGCGTCCTGGTCAACGATATTGATCTGTATACTCATTTCGATGCCGTTCGCAATGACATTGGTTACGTCCCGCAAAAAGACATCATCCATATGGAATTGACCGTCTACCAGGCGTTGGATTATGCCGCCCAACTGCGTATGCCGACGGATACGACCAAAGAGGAGCGGCACAAGCGGGTCATGGAGGTCTTGGAAGACCTCGATCTAACCCATCGAAAAGACGTCCAAATCAGCGGCTTGAGCGGCGGACAACAGAAGCGCGTCTCCATCGGCGTCGAACTGTTGACGAAGCCCGGTCTGTTCTTCCTGGACGAGCCGACTTCCGGTCTGGACCCCGGCACTGAGACCGCGCTGATGCAGTTGATGCGGCGTCTGGCGGATCAGGGGCGTACGATCATCCTGATCACTCACGCCACCAAGAACGTCATGCTTGCGGACAAAGTAATCTTCCTGGCGCGCGGCGGCTATCTGGCCTGGTTCGGGCCGCCGGAAGAGGCGCTGGAATACTTCGACCAGTTCCGCTCGGAGCGCGATCGCCGCGCCGGCAAGATCGAGTTTGACGAGATCTATGCCATTCTGGATAACCCTGCCAATGGCAAGGCGGAAGATTGGGCCAGACGCTACCGCGAATATAAAGCCTATCAGAACTACGTTGAAAAGCCTCTTGCGGATAAATTGTCCGTCGGGCAGGCTGTCACTATCCCACAATCCGAAAAAGTTGCACGCAAATCCAGCGGACCCACCACCAAACGAGTTTCTGGCTTAAATCAATTCCTCATTCTGTCGGCACGCAATGTGAAGATATTAACCCGTGATCGATTCGGCCTGGCACTCATGCTGGCCACCGCGCCGCTGGTCAGCCTGCTGGATGTGATTCTGGCCCTCCTGCTCGGGCGAAATCCATTCGATTTCAATACCGGCCTCATGGCAAACGTCATGATCACGCTGTTCCTGATGACCATCTACGGTGTCATGGTAGGCGGTATCTCTCAAATGAGGGAAATCGTCAAGGAACAGGAGGTCTACAAGCGGGAGCGGCTGGTCAATTTACAGATCCTGCCCTATGTGCTCTCGAAGGTATGGGTTGCCGCCCTGCTTGCGCTATACCAGGCGGCCGCGTATACCATCGTGCATTACCTGGCTTTCGACATGCCCGGCGGGGTCTCGGAGTTCCTTCAGATCTATGTCACCATGGCCTTGGCGACTCTTGCAGGGATGATGTTGGGATTGTTCGCCTCCGCGCTGGCGCCGAATGCCAATTCCGCCCCCTTGATCATCATCATCCTGATGTTGCCCCAGATCGTCCTGGGCGGCGCGTTGATCCCGTTGCCCGATTTCGTGAGCGCGCCGACTTCCACCCGATGGGCATTCGAGGCGTTGATGGGCATCACCGGCCCCGGTTCCGATGTTGCCGCGGATATTTGCTGGTCGCTGCCTGCTGACGTGCGCCAGGCGATGACTTTGGAGGACAAGGAGGCCAATGGCTGCCGTTGCATGGGGCTGGCGATGCTCAACCCGGAATCGTGCAATTACCCCGGTCTTGGAGAGTTCTACAATCCAGCGGTTGACCAGACGCCGCCAGTTGAGCCTCCACCGCTGGGTGATCCGCCCCCGGAACCTGTGATTCCCGAGCGCCCGGTCCAGCCGGTCGATCAGTCGGATACAGTGGCAATGGCCGATTTCTTCACCAAGTTGCAGGAATGGGAGGCGCAGGCGACCGCCATCCAGGAAGAATATAAGCGGCAAATCGAGGATTACCAGGCCAGATCCGAACTGTACAAGAGCGAAATCATTGCCTATCAGGAAGCGTTGATCAAATGGCAGATCGGTCAGGCGTCTGCGGTCACTCCAGCGGAGAGCGTCGTAGACACCTTCCACGCGGGCTTTGGCTGGTCCTACGTCAACAAAGAAGACCCAGTCGCTTATTGGGCCAAGATCACGAAGACCTGGCTGGTGCAGTTGTTCATCATTGTCCTATTGTTTGTGGTGATTCTGTACCTGCAAAAACGAAAGGATGTGATTTAGGATGAAGCAGAGACTCCAATGGCTTATGCTCATCCTCGTAATCGTTGGCTTGTTGAGCGCCTGCGGCACGGGGGGCGGCAATCGCGCGAGAGAGTCCACCCTCGAGGCGATCAGCGCGGTGATTCGGGAAACGGCCACCTACCAGGCAGCCCTGAATCAGAACCCGAATGCGGCCGTCGAGACGGCGCAGGCGGAAGCGACTGCCTACGGCGAATCCGTCGCGGCGACGCGGGCGGCCGAGGCTGCCTTGAGCGACGAAGCCAAAGCCGCGACCGCCACCGCTTCCGCGCCCATCCTGGCCGAATTGCCCAAATACGGCGTTGACCCTGCGGCCGGGCGGGTTGGATGGATACATCCACCGGTGTCTCTCGATGTGTCGGGCTATATGTCTTACGACTACGTTAATTACTTCATCGCTACGGTGGCACAGGATTTTGTCGTGTCCGGCGACATCTATTGGGATACGCAATACGGCACTTCGGGCTGTGGCTTTGTGCTGCGATCGAATGGAAACGAGGATGCTTTGGACCAGTACATGGCTGTCCTCACACGAGGCGCCAGCGGTCACCTTCTGTTTGCCATCATGTCGGAGGGGGACATCGTCTCCGGCCGGGATATTTATGCGTATGGACGGGATCCAAACTTTGTGTGGGGTAATCGCGTCACGAATCGTTTAACCATCGTGGCGCGAGGCAACATATTCACGATCTATACCAACGGCACGAAGATCGGGGAGATTGACACCGGTTCGCCGCCTCCCCTGCCGTCCCTCCCGAATGAACCGCAGAAGCCGGCCAACCAGTCTGATGTTCAGGCGATGGCTGAGTATCAAAAGCAATTGAAGGAGTACAACGAAGTCGTGGAGCAAATGGAGGCCGACTATCGTTCACGCCAGCGCGAAGCTGCCAACGCCAACACCGTCTTTGAACGCGGTCTCATTGCTTTGGTCGTATTGAGTGAATCGGGACGTTCCCACTGCGAGTTCAATAACACCTGGTTGTGGCTGATCGAATAAGGGCTGCAGGGATGTATCCTGAACTGACCGTTCGGGCCGCGAGCGGCGGCCGGGTTTGCGGAAAAATCGAGCAACTTTTGGAGAAAATATGGCAAAACCGAAATGGATTGGAAAAAGCCTGAGTAATCGCTATCTCATTGAAGAGCTGTTAGGCCAGGGCGGGATGTCGGCGGTATACAAGGCCACCGATCCCAACCTGAAGCGGGTGGTGGCGATCAAGATGATTCACACCCATCTGTCCAATGATCCCGACTTCGTCAAGCGGTTCGAGGAGGAGGCCACGGCGGTTGCCCAGTTGCGCCACCCCAACATCATCCAGGTCTACGATTTCAACCGCGACGACGATGTCTACTACATGGTCCTGGAATTTGTGCCGGGCGAAACGCTCCAGGATCATCTCAAGCGCCTCAATCAGGGCGGACGGCGGCTGTCGGTCACAAGCGCAATGGAATATATCGCCAGCGCCTGCGATGCGGTGGATTACGCCCACCAGCGGGGCATGATCCATCGGGATATTAAACCTGCGAACCTGATGCTCAACACCCTCGGTCAGGTCATCCTGATGGATTTCGGCATCGCCAAGATCGTCGGCGGCCAGCGGCACACCGCCACCGGCGCGGTGGTGGGGACGGCCATGTACATGTCGCCCGAGCAGATCAAGGGCGAACAACCCGACCGCCGTACCGACATCTATTCTCTGGGTGTGACGCTGTTCGAATTGGTCAGCGGCCAGCCTCCCTTCGACGCCGATTCGGCCATGACCCTGATGATGATGCACATCAACGATCCCGTACCGGACCCGAGGAAGCTCAATCCCGATGTTCCCGACGATCTTGTGGCCGTGATTAACAAGGCGCTTGCCAAGGATCCGAACGAACGGTATCAGACCGCCGCTCAGATGGCTGCCGCATTGCGCAATGCGCTGGGACGGGTCAAGACTGGTGCCTCGCCTGCGGTGGTCCCGCCCGGGGCAACCATGGTCGAGGAGGCGGTGGTTCCACCCGGCGCAACCATGGTTGAAGAGTCTGTACTTCCGCCCGGGGCAACCATGGTCGAGGAAGCGGCAATGCCTTCTCCGGGCGCGCAGGGGACCGTGGTCGAAAGCGGGCCGCTCACGGGTCCTGGCACGGCGGCAAGACCGATGCCTGCGCCTTCCGCCCCCGCTTCGGCCGCGTCTGCGCGGCGCAAGTCATCGGGCATGGCCTTGCCGATGATCATTGGAGGGGTTGTAGGTGTTGCCTGTCTGTTGGCCGGCGGGATTTTTCTGGTCAGCCAATTGTTTGGCGACGGTTCCGCAGGCGCGACGGAGGCGCCTATTGTCGCAATTGTAGACACGCCCACCGAATTCGTGCTGCCAACCGCGACGGCGGGAGTCGAGGAGACACCGACCGCGGAAGTTACACCCACTGATACCGCTACTCCCACGGCAACCGTACCGGCCGGGCCCTTCGTGCGCATCAATTCGATCACCGTTGATTCCCAGAACCGCTATGTGGTCGAATATGAGACCTTCGGATTTACGGAAGAGCTGCCGGGAATGCACATCCACTTTTTCTTCAACACGGTCTCGCCGCAAAACGCTGGTTCACCCGGTTCCGGTCCGTGGTACTTGTATGGCGGACCGCGGCCGTTCACCGGATACCGAGTGTCTGACCGCCCGGGCGCGGCCACGCAAATGTGCGCCCTGGTTGCCAACCCGAACCATTCGGTACAGGCCAACAGCGGTAACTGTGTGGATCTGCCTCAACCATGATCTCGACCATGCACTAAAAAACGGGACGGCCAAAGCGGCCGTCCCGTTTGTGTTTGCTCGATAGAATTTTGAGGGAAATTTGATATTACTTGAGCGTACGGATGAAGGCGACTGCCTGCCAGATCTGCTCGTCGGTGAGCACGCCTTTCCAGGGAACCATGGAAGTGCCTTCCTTGCCGGTGGAAATGCGCCAGAACAGGTAGTCATCACCTGCTGTTGCCTGTAATTCAGCAAGATCCTTCGGCGCAGGATCGAGCGCCGCGCCAGCCGGGCCGTCGCCATGCCCCTGAGGTCCGTGGCAGGGTTCACAGTTGGTTTTAAAGAGGGCTGCACCAGCGACGGCATCTGTGCCGGGGGGAATGGTTTGACCGGCGAATTCCGCTGGGACGGGGGCCAGTGTGGCGACTGCTTCTGTGCCGCCTCCGCCGCAAGCAGTCAGGATCACGGCTGCGAGGGAGAGGACGGCAATCAGGACTTTCTTCATCGCATACCTCCATTTGTTGGATGTGAAGACATTATATGTGATTTTGGAAATGGCACAGTGACTTAAGTTACATCTGCCTGGCGGCGCGAGATCGCTTGAGGGGTGGCTGGGCTCGCAGAGGGTGCGCCGGCCGAGGGTCTCTGAGCGAGCCGAAAGGGGACGGGGGAGGGGCCAATGGTTCTTTTCCATAATTTGCATTATGTAACAAAAGTCACATCTTGAATCAATAAAAATTGCTACCATTGAGGAAATATAGACAATCCATGTAAGAAAAGACGCATTACATCTTTATCCAAAGGAGAATGATGCCATGAAAGAAAACGAGAACGAACCCATTCCGCGAGGGCAAAAGATCTTCGACAACATCTGGCTGTTGTTCCTGCTGTCGCTGTTGATCAGCGGCGTCATCTATAACCTGTGGGGGATTCTAAATATTCTAAGTGTCCCGCCGGCTCCATAGGCGGAAAGAAAAGGAGACGAGGATATGTTGGCTCCCGAACGAACCTGGTGGAAGCCGATGAGCCGCCTGGAAAAGTCATGGCTCACGGTCGCACTTGTCTGGTGTGTATTCCTCACCCTGATGATGCCGCTCTGGTATTTCATGGGCAAGCAGAATGTGCCGACCGAGACCTATCGCGTGACGCGGGAGGAATATGCCGCGAAGGTGAACGCCTTTGTGGATCAGTATAAGATCGGTGAGGAGAACGGCATTCCTGTGGTGGCGCCGCCTCCCGGCAGTGACGTGTATCTGCGCGCCAGCACCTGGCAGTGGTATCCGATCCTGCAATTGGAGCAGGGCGAGATGTATCGCCTGCATCTCTCTTCAATGGATCTGAATCACGGCTTCTCGCTTCAGCCTGTGAACATCAACCTGCAGGTATTGCCCGGCTACGATTACGTCGCCACGATCGTCCCGACCAAGACGGGCGAATTCACCGTGATCTGCAATGAATTCTGCTCTCTGGGTCATCACACGATGGTCGGCAAGATTATTGTGAAATAGGAGGATCAGATGACTGCTCTTGCCCCCACCCTTCCCTGGACGAAGAACGCGAAGGACGATTATCGCGTTTGCGGTGTGACCACCCTCAAGGTGGATATGCACACCGAACGGCTGATCATCGCCAACGCGGTGATGGCGGTGGTCTGTCTCGCGCTGGGCGGGATTGCGGCGCTGTTGATCGCACTCACCCGCTGGCAGGCAATCCATTTGCTGGATGCGACCTGGTTCTATCGCCTGCTCACCCTGCACGGTATCGACATGCTCGTGGCATGGATCGTGTTCTTCGAAATGGCGGGCCTGCACTTCGGCTCGACCGTGCTGTTGAATGCGCGTCACGCCGCGCCCAAGACCGCCTGGTTCGCGTTCATCCTGATGACCGTTGGCGGGTTGATGGCGAACTTTGTCGTATTGTTCGACCCAAGGAATACGGTCGCTTTCACCGCGTACGTGCCGATGAAGGCCGGCCCGCTCTTCTATCTTAGTTATATCCTCTTTGCGGTCGGTGCGTTGATCGCGGTAATCACTTTCTTCATCAACATCGTGGTTGCCAAACGCGAAGGCCGTTTCGAGGGCTCGCTTCCGCTGGTGGTCTTCGGCCTGATGACCGCGGCTGTGCTGGCCACCTATACCCTGCTGGAAGGCGCCATAGCAGTAGTGCCGGCTTTCTTCTGGTCGTTGGGCATGCTCCAGAACTATGATCCCGCCATCTATCGCAACTTCTTCTGGGGCTTTGGCCACCCCGCCCAGCAGGTCAATCTCGCCGCGATGGTTGCCATCTGGTACGCGCTGGCGCAGATGACCGTCGGTGTTCGCCCGGTGAACGAGAAGTTCTCGCGACTGGCGTTCATCCTGTATCTGTTCTTCATCAACCTCGGTTCGGCGCATCACCTGCTCGTGGACCCCGGCCTGACGTTTGCCTGGAAAGCCGTCAACACCTCCTACGCCATGTACCTGGCGGTGCTGGGCTCGATGATGCACGCCTTCTCCATCCCGGCCGCCATGGAAGTGGCCCTGCGCGCCAAAGGCTTCACCAAGGGACTCTTCGGCTGGCTCCGCAACGCGCCGTGGAATGAGCCCGGCTTCGCCGCACTGGTCATGTCCATGATCCTCTTCGGCTGGATCGGCGGTGTGACGGGCGTGACCATCGGCACCGAGCAGATCAACATGCTTGCGCACAACACGCTCCGCCTGCCCGGTCACTTCCACGCCACGGTCGTGGGCGGCACGACCCTTGCGTTTATGGGCTTCACCTATTACGTCATTCCGCTCATCTTCCGCAAGGAACTCAAACTCAAGAAGTGGGCGCAGTGGCAGCCTTACGTCTATGGCGTGGGCTCGGCTCTTGTGTCCCTGGGCATGATCCTCAGCGGTCTGCAGGGCGTCTCCCGCCGCAACTGGGATATCACCTTCGCCGGTGTCATCCCCGGCACGGTGGACCTCACCCTGGCCATCTTCGGCGTCGGTGCCTTGATCGCCGTTACCGGCGGTATCATGTACATCACTGTGGTGCTTGTCTCCATCCTCACTGGCTCTCGTACAGAGGCGAGTAACCTGCTCCTTGTGGCTGGCACGCAAAATCCACTGCTCGAATCCACCACATTGACCGATCAACAGATGGAGCACCCGAAGAATCAGCCCACAGGCACGCTCGTGATCGTCTTCGCCTTTCTGATCTGGTTTGCGGCCTACTACCTCACCAACTGGTGGCTGCTTGGACGGACGTGGTTCATACGATAGACACTTCTCCTTTGAAAAGACTTCGGAAGTCTCAAAGACTTCCGAAGTCTTCAATCAGATCATTCCTTTGCGCCTTCGCGTCTTAGCGGTTGAAAAACAATGTTGTCATCTTTGCTCCTCGGTTTTCTGGGAAGCCTCGGTCATTGCGTGGGGATGTGCAGTGCCGTAGTCCTTCTTTTTGACCGCCAGCCCGTCTTTCAAAATAAATTCGCGTGGGTTCTCGCCCACGCGGGACGCGTCACCACCTACACCGCGCTGGGTCTCGTCTTCGGTGCGCTCGGCCAGACCCTCTTCTCCTTCCACAAACTGCAAGCGGGGCTATCCATCCTCTTCGCCCTCCTCGCCTTTTACACGGCCTCCGCATTCATTGGATTGACTCCCTCGCCCGAACTTTTCCTTTCCTCGCTGACTCACCGCTGGGGACGCGCCATCCGCGCCTTCCAACCCGCTTCGCTCCCGACCTCGTACGGGCTCGGCCTCCTGTGGGGACTCCTCCCCTGCGGCCTGGTCCTCACCGCTCTTGTGACAGCCATGGCCTCCGCGAATATGTTCCTCGGCGCGTTGACCATGCTCATCTTCGGCCTCGCCACCATCCCCAGCCTCTTCGCCGTCAAATGGCTCGCACAAAAAAGCGCGTCCCGCCTCTGGTCGCGCGGACTCGCCGCCCTCGTCATGATGTTCTTCGGCTTCCAATTCGCCATGCGCGGATTCGCCTCGCTCGGACTCGTTGATCACTTTATGCTGGGCTCATTCATGTTTTGGTGATTTGAAACTCCCCTCACGCAACCCTCATCTGCCGCCTGGAATCTCTGGGGCGATCTCAATCTCGGCGCCAAAACCTTGTATAGAATGTAGTTCACGTTATTTCAATCAGATAGTTTGCCAGTATGAGGAGAGACCTCAAATGAAAAAGAGCAACCCAAATATCAAGCCGGAAGATTTGAGCGCAGGCTACAGCGGGATTGTAGATTACCACAACAACCTGGTGCAAATACGTTTCACCGTGGCGGGACTCTCCATCGCCGCAGACGGATTTCTGGCCAGCGCTTTTTTTCAAACCGACTCCGTTTTCCTTTCCAGGATCATCATCTCCATACTTGGCGTTGTTCTAACGTTCATCTGTGGAATGCTGGAAATTCGCACGTTTCAACTTTTAAACAAACTTCTGCAAGGCGGGTATGAAATTGAAAAAAATCTCCGACTCAAAGAAGATCAGGGGTTGTTCTCCATCTTGATGCAAAACCAGATCGTTCCTCGGTTCGTTAGTAAATCGCCGAAAAGAACGGCAAAAGGAGGAAGACTCATATTCTCCCATTCGGTCATGTTTGGCCTGCTCTATGCGTGCATCTTCATTTTCTGGCTGACGATGCTCGTTCTGGCGCTCTTGAAAATTGTTTAACAAGGATGACAAAAGGGGCTCGGTTTGCGCCAACAAAGCGCAAGGAGATATCTGATGAACCTCAATTCCACCTGGTCTGTGTTTGAAGAAAGTTCCGATAGCCTCGGCGGTTACGCCTACCCCGCCATGGACAAAGCCGTTGACGGATTATCGCTTCCGCCTGATTGGTTCACCTGGGTGGCGGCGATCAATATGTTCGGATCCAGTTCGTTCACCATCGCGCAGTTCATGCGGATCTTTCCCTACGGGCTGGCGCGGGTGAATGAGGAAAGTTTTGATTCCGCGATTCAACATGGCTATCTGGTCGCGGACGGGCAGGGCGGGTATCGCGCGACTGAGTCGGGAGAGAGTTTAGGCGCGCGCACATTCGGGGACGCGAACAAAGCCATTGCCCCGCTACGACCCATGCCTGCCGAGTCTTTGCAAAAACTGATTGATCTTCTCGCCCGTATTTCAGATGCGGCATTTGCGATGCCTGAGCCGCCAGTGCATTTTATTCTGAATCACAAGCGCGAGATGCATCGGCGCTTGGAAATGACAGAGTCGCTGGCGGGGTTTGTCGCGCATTGTCTCGAACTGGAAGGACACCGCGACGACTCGTACATCACGACATGGCAGGCGCACAAGGTCGAGGGGCACGCGTGGGATGTGCTTGACCTACTTTCGCGCGACGAAACGTTGAGATTCGATGACCTGCACAACAAGACCAGCAGGCGCGGCGTCACGCGCGAAGTCCACGCGGAGGATGTAATGGAACTTATCAGGCGCGGATGGGTGGAGGAACGTTCGGGGGTGTACCAAATTACCTCGGACGGCAAACAGGTTCGGGCGGAGGTCGAAGCGGAGACGGAGTGTCTTTTCTTCTCGCCGTGGGCGTGTCTGAATGAATCTGAGTTGGAGGAGTTGGCGAGTCTCGCGAGTCAGTTGCGGGAGGGGTTGAAGAAATTGGATGCTTCCATGAATCTGAAATCCATCTGGTCTGATCTTGTCGAGTCGTATAACCTGTTCAACAAATCCCTTTATTCTGTCTATCGCAAGATGCTCGAAGAGAAAACCATCCCGCCCAGATTTGCTGGCTGGGGTCCGTTTGTCACGATGTTTCCCGATGAGCCGATCACATTCGACAAGTATCAACGTATCTTTCCCTACGACTCGGAAAAGGCTTTTCACGAATCTTTGTCCGTTGCCGCGCAAGAGGGATATTTGACTTTGGAGGCGGGAGCGTATCGCGCAACGAAGATGGGGGAGGAAGCCACCCTGAGAGGAATGCAAGGGCTGACGGATGTGGCGGCGAGTCTTCAGCCCATGCCACAGGATGAACTCAAACGACTCGTGGATTATCTGATTCGATTGTGCGATACCGCGAGCGCCGCGCCCGAACCCCCGTCGCATTTTTGTCATGCGGTTTACAAAAACTACAAAAGGACTTTTTCGAATGACGCGCCTCCAATGCGCCTGGTTATTCACTACTACAAGGAACTGGATTTCTATCGCACAGACGCGCACGTAGCGGCGTGGCAAATCCACAACATCGAAGGGAATCGCTGGGAGGCGTTCTCCGAAGTCTGGGGTGGAAAGTACAACACACTCGATACATTCTACGAAGAATATTCGGATCGCGGCTTCACCCGCGACGAGTACACTCAAGCCTTTCAGGAACTTGTCGAGCGCGGATGGGTTCAACGGGTTGGAGAATCGTATCATCCCACCGCCGAAGGCAAACGGATCCGCGAGGAAGCCGAAGCCTTAACCGACAAATACTTCTTCGCGCCGTGGAGTTGTTTGAGTGAGTTAGAGTTAGAGGAGATGTCCCGTCTCGCGAAACAATTGCGCGACGGAGTTAACTCTCGAAAATGAACGTGTTGCACTTAAGTTGTGGGGCGTGAATAAATGTAACAAAAGTCACTGTCTTTATCCACTTTCCCGGTGATAATCTGGTTGGTACACTTTCGACATGTCGCTTGCCAGCACAGCCTCTCCAACCAAATCCCTCGTTGCCTGTTCCCTCTGCGGACTGACGACTCTCCATCCCCTCAGCAATGATCGAGGGGATATATTCTGCTGTCCGTCCTGCCGCGAGGTGGCGGCGCTGCTCGCGGAGAATCCGCCTGCGAGGGCCGCGCCCGCTCAGGTCGTGGAAGGAAGCGATGCGGTCGTCCTCACGTTGGGCGGGATGTGGTGTCCGTCCTGCGCGTGGCTGGTCGAGGAGCAACTCAAACGCACGCGCGGCGTCGCGTCGGCGGATGTCAACTACATCCAACAACAAGCCAACATCACATTCGACGCCTCAATCACCAATCTCCAATCTCTAAAAAAGCGCGTGCACTCGCTCGGCTACAAAGCGACCCTGCCAAATGAAAAACCATACGACGAGGAAGAGTCGTTTTACATGCGCCTGCTGATCGGCGGCGTGATGGTGTTGCACGACATGATCGTGGGTACGGGGATTTACGCCCGCGAAATTTTTGGATGGCAGACCGCCGCGTCGCAGCCGCTGGTGGATTTTTTCCAGGTGATGATGCTGGTGACAAGCATCCCCGTGTTGGTGTTGCTCGGCCTGCCCATTTTGCGCGCGGGATTTGCGTCGTTGCTGCGCGGACAGCCCAACCTGCACACGCTCATCACGATTGGAACTTTTTCTGCGTTCGGTTTGTCCATTCGCAATTTGACCGTCGGTCACGGCGGATTATATTTCGACACGGCCACGATGCTGATCTTTTTGGTTTCGATCGGACGCTGGCTCGAAATGCAGGCGCACAAATCCAGCAACAAGGCTGTGACGAAATTGCTGGAACAGATTCCGAACACCGCTACCATCGTGACCGACGCGGGCGACCAGACCGTTTCGGTCGCGGACCTTAAGCCGGGGATGCGCGTCCGCGTCCGACCGGGGGAACGCTTCCCCGTGGACGGGTTGGCGGCGCGCGGCGAAGGCGATGTGGACGAGTCGTTGCTGACGGGCGAGCCGAATCCCGTCACGCGCCGCGAAGGCGAGTTGGTGCGCGCGGGGACGATCAACCTGGACGGCAGTTTCGAGATCATCGCCACCGCCGTCGGTGACGCGACCGTGGCGGGACAGATTGGGCGTTTGCTCCACGAAGCCTTGTGGGCGCGTTCTCCGCTCGAACGCATGGCGGATAAACTCTCCGCGTGGATGACTCCCATCGCCCTCGCGCTCGCGGCGATTGCATTCTTGATCTGGAATTACGCCGACGGTGCAGAAAAAGGATTGCTCGTCGCGCTCTCCGTTCTGCTCATCGCCTGTCCCTGCGCGCTGGGCCTCGCCACCCCGCTCACGTTGTGGCTCTCGCTCGGCCGCGCCGCCAAATCGGGCGCGATCCTGCGCTCCACCGCCGCGCTGGAACGATTGGCAAAAGTGGACAAGGTTTTTTTTGATAAGACGGGCACGTTGACGGTCTTGCCGATGAAGGTGCAGGGAGTGATCAGTGATCAGTCACTTGCCCTGAGCCGTGTCGAAGGGTCAGTGAACAGTGATCAGTTGTTCCTGCAAGTTGTGGCTTCGGTGGAGAATGAATCCGAGCATCCATTGGCGAAGGCGATTGTGGATTATGCAAAATTGCAGAACGTGGAATTCCTCAAACCTGAATCGTTCAAAGCGCTGCCTGCCCTCGGCGTCATCGGCCAATTCCCAATCTCCAATCACCAATCTCCAATCTCCATCGGCTCCGCTCGCTTCATGCAATCCGAAAACCTGGAAATCCCCGAAAGCATTCGCCAACATGCCGAAGCATGGAAAGACGCGGGCTGGGTCGTCGTCTACGCGGGCTGGGACGGGATGGTGCGCGGCATCATCGGCCTCGGCGAAACCGTCCGCGCGGAGGCGAAGGCAGTAGTGGATGATCTCTCCTCGCGCGGACTGGCTCCCGCGGTGCTGACAGGCGACGAGTTGGGCGCAGGTCAGCGTTGGGGAAAAATCCTCGGCATTCCTGTGCAAGCCGCGCTCACCCCGGACGAAAAGATGGATCGTCTCGCCGAAAATGCCGCGATGGTCGGCGACGGCATCAACGACGGCCCCGCGCTCGCCGCCGCGACCGTCGGCCTCGCCATGAATCACGGCGCAGACGTGGCGAGCGCCGCCGCCGACATCCTGCTGATGCGCGACGACCTGAACGTGATCCCCTGGCTGTTCGACCTCTCGCGCGAAGCGATGAAGCGCGTGCGGCAAAATCTCGGCTGGGCGTTCATCTACAACCTCATCGGCATCGGCCTCGCCGTGGCTGGCTTGTTGCAACCCGTCTTCTCCGCCTTCGCCATGGTGGCAAGCAGTGTTTTTGTCACCACGAACGCGATGAAGATGAATAAGTTTCCGTTATTGTACAGGGAAGATGAGGAAGAGTAATTGCAAAAGCGCTTCGTTGGTCGAGTAGGCCGAGATACTCCGAGGCCGTACCGAGACCAACGAGTTACATTTTCATGAAAAGCGGTGGTCTCGATACGTTCCTCGCTGACGCTCGGAACGACCACCGTCAAACCTGAAACCTGGAACCTGAAACTTCATGACTCCCAATCTCTATTCCCAACGCAAGACCCTGCGTCTCCTCGAAAAAATTTGGACCTCCCTCGAAGGGGTCGTCAACCGATTCACCAAATCGGATTTCAATCCCTTCTACCACCTCGGCACACTGACCATCTTCATGCTCCTCGTGTTGATCGCCACAGGCGTCTACCTCACCGCCATCTACCGCCCTGGCCTCGACGTGGCTTACGCGACGGTGGAAAAAATCGACTCGCATTGGCTCGGAGCGCTCATGCGCTCCGTCCATCGTTACGCCTCCGACGCGATGCTCCTGCTCGCCATTTTGCACATCCTCAAAATGCTGTTCAGCGACCGTTTCTGGGGTTCGCGCTGGCTGGCGTGGACCAGCGGTTGGATCATGCTGGCAGGCACGTGGCTGACAGGCACAATGGGCTACTGGCTCATCTGGGATCAGCGCGCGCAGTGGATGACCGAGTACATGATGCAGGCCGTCGCAGGCACGTCTGGCCTCACCTACGTCGCCACCGACCTCGCCTCGCGCACCTTCTCCAACTTCGTCATCATCATCTTCCTGCATGTCTTCCTCCCCCTCATCGGTTTCCTCGGTATCTACATTCACGGCCTGCGCCTCTCCCGCGCCCGCTGGTGGTCGCCGCGCTGGGTCAGCATCCAGGCCGTTATCGGCCTCGTAATTCTTTCGCTCATCAAACCCGTGTCATCGTTTGCGCCCGCGGATTTATCTACCCTTATCAAATCTGTTCCGATGGACTTCCTCTACCTCGGCTTTCTTCCTCTGATCGACGCGTGGGGCAACGCGATTTTCTGGGGACTGGCGATTCTGCTCGGCGGGAGTCTATTCCTGCTCCCCTGGCTCGCTCGCGGCCGGGACCTCGGGCCGGCTGCCGTGACCGACGCGGCTTGTACGGGCTGTAACCTCTGCTACGCCGAATGTCCCTTCGATGCCATCCGCATGGTCGCGCGCAATGATGATTCTGGATATCACAAACTCGCGGTCATCAACAACGTGCAATGCACAGGCTGTGCCATCTGCGTGGGCGCCTGTCCCACCGACGCGATTGACTTGAAAGGCGGCTACAACAGCGAGCAGGTCTTCGGCGCGTTGCGCGGCGCGGTGCATCGCGCAGTGAAGGACGGGCATCCCGTCACGGTGCTGTTTGCCAGTCACCGCGATGAGGCGTTGGGAGGAATTCCCGCGCGGCTGAACGTCAGCAAGGAGAATTCACCGGTGGCTGTGGCCGCTTTGGGTGAGTCGGATGCGACGCGTGTCGTCACGGCCATCCTGCCCAGCGCGGGCGCGGTCAACATTAAATGGCTCCAAAGCCTGCGCGAGGATGGAGCGCGCGATATCGTCATTCTCTCGCATCCATACGACGACGGCATTTACCGCGAAGACCCGCACTCGATGCTGGCGCGCCTGCATCTGCGTCCGGCGCTGGTTGCGCCAGGCCTGCACTGGCTGGAGACCACGCCCGGTGATTCGAAGTCAGTGGAAAATTTTCTCGCCGATCTGCACCGGGCGGAGACGCAAGCCGAAAAGCCCTCCCCTGTTTTGCCTCCCGTGAAGAACCGCAATAAATTGATTCCGTCTGTGATGAGTGGTTTGGTGGGGACGCTGATTTTACTTGGCGCGTTCGCGCTTGCCCTGCCGTTGGACATTCCATCGGGAATGAAGGCTGCCGATGAAAGCGCGTTGCGAATCGCGCTTGACGCGAAAGGCAAGATCGAGGCCGTCGTCATCCCCGAAGGTGTCACCCTGCCCGAGGGCGCGGACCCCGCTAAAATTTTCGGCGGAGAGCATTTTCCCATCAGCCTGCGCGTGATCGTGAGCGGCGAAACGATTCTCGAGGAAACTTATCAACCCTCGGGATTGAGTGGCAACGGACGCATCTCCGCGCTGGAATTTTTGCAAATCCAGCCCGGTGCACATCGGGTCGAATTATGGCTGAAAGACGACTCGAATGAATATCGCCTGGTCTATTCAGGGGAAGTCAACTTCGAGCAGGGCAGGGTGCTGGTGCTGGCGTACGATGAGAAGAGCGACGTGTTTATGCTGAGGTGATACATCATCGCCGGGGCGGCGCGGCGTTCACGCCGCTTTTCGCACGGATGCCATTCGATACGCGGCGAAGAAACCAGCCAGTAACAGGGCCACCACGACAAACGGAATCCACGTCAGGCGGGCGCGCTGCGCCAGGGCGTCGCGGAAAGGCGCTTCCGCGGCGGGGTCGGCGGCGTACCATTTGCCGTCATATTCGGATGAGCCATTGACCATGCCATCGTAATACACGTATCCCGTGTAGGGGTAATAATGCAACTTGTCGAAAGGCTGCCCCCTGTTGTCCACCACATACACGCGTGTGACTTCGTAGCCCTGGCCGGGGTCGGCGGGCGCTTCGATGCTTCCTTTGGAAAGATCGGCAAAGGCGAAGAAATCCTGAGTCAGCGCGGGGTTGGTGATGGTGATCTCGCCTGTAATACCGGGCCCTTCTACAGTGATGTAATCAAACCCGCCCTTGGCCAGGACGGTCAACGTGGGAATCAGCAATCCCAGCGCAAGGAACAATGCAGTTGATTTCTTCATGGATTCAAAGTCTCCGTTTTGTGGAAGATGGTAACGACATTGTACCCGATGAACTAAAACTTCAATGACTGCGGCCGAAATTACAGAGCAGGTTGTCACCTCTAAACTCGAAATGATGATTACAGAGGCAAAGCCGTCAATCAAGTTTGACGTTGTCTGGCCTGCTCTGATAAACCATATTTTATCCTCCATACCCCTGGAGCAC
The DNA here is from genome assembly GCA_034435275.1 of Anaerolineales bacterium. Lineage (GTDB taxonomy): Bacteria > Chloroflexota > Anaerolineae > Anaerolineales > Villigracilaceae > JBFMCC01. The sequence continues at coordinate 24,564 of DAOTXP010000222.1, forward strand.
GCGTCAATGTCCGGCCTAAACGCTCAACTGGATTCCATTCGCCGCTCCCCGACTGTTGCAATCGCGGACCGCGTGGCTGTGCTCAAAGCCAGCGGACGAAAAGTGATTGGTCTCCATGTGGGCGATCCCGACTTCATGACTCCACCGGCAGTGCTTGAGGTGGCCCTGGAGGCGATGCGCGAAGGTTGGACACATTACGCCAGCGAATTGCAGGATGTGTTCCAGAATCTTCCAGTCAGCCTTGTGATGCGGTACGAGGTCATGGAAATCGGTGTCGCTTTCGTGGCGATTGGCATGGCTCTTGCCACGCTGGCAGTCCTGTTCTCGCTGGTCTGGCATCCACTACCGTGAGAGACTACTGACTAATGCCCGGTTGACTTGCCCTCCTGTGCCAAGGAAATTGAGACTGGATCGGCGCGACGACGCATTCTCATATTTTCTGCCAGATAGTAACTGCCGATCACGAACCCGGCCGCGGCCAATTGCAAGAGGAGTCCCTGCCAGGTGGGATACGTTCCAAACCACATGCCGACCCAGTAGGGTATGTCCATTGCCACGATTGGGGATGTCGGCATCCAGCCGACGACCTGAAGCACGTGAACAGTCTTCCCGACCATAACGAGCAGGACACCCCCGATCAGGATGCCAGTGATGATAAGCATATCCATGTAGGGCAGTCGGGTCTGCACTTTAAAAGTGACGACGCCTACGAGAATGGTCGCCAGGAAACCGATGGCGACTCCTGCCAGCACGAGGCCTGTCCCGCTTTCCAATACAAGTGCCTGCAGAAACAGAACCGTTTCAAAGCCTTCGCGATAGACACTGGTAAAGCCTAAAGATACGAGGCCGAGAATTAGACCGGTCTCGCCCGTGAGCAGGCGTTTCTTTTTGGATTGGAAGGATGCAATCCAACCCGTCCAGTAGGTTTTGTGGAAGAACCAATTGGTGATGAGCAAAAGGACGGCAATGGCGATCAACGAAACGATCGCTTCCAACTTTTCGCCATAACGCGCCAGCGAGACCAGGATCCCGCGCGCCAGCATCCACGTGACGACGGTGGCGAGCAGAGCCAGTCCCGTGCCCCACCACATGGGGCGGCGGTATTTCCGGCTTTCGGCGGCTTTCATGCTTCCCATCAAGGAAGCAAGAATGACGACCGCTTCCAGTCCCTCGCGGAAGACGATAATCCCTGCGTTGCCCACTATGGCAAGCGGCGCGCTTTGCACGGACAAAATCTCTTCCACGTTTTTGAGCTCCATATCCAGGGCGGTGCGGCTGGCTTTGATTTCGCCGAGGGGAGCGTGTTGTTGGATCAGGAAGGCCAGCCCCTTGTTTTCCCCCTGTCCGTTCCAGAAAAGGTCTTCGATGACCACCTTGCTTTGCGGTGCCAGCACGCTTAGACGCGCTTCGGGGCCGCTTTCCAAAACGGCATAAGCCTCCAGGCGCGCGGACTCGGCCAGGTCGTACTCCCCGTTTCGTACGGCGGTTATCATCTGATCGAGCATGGACTCGATCACGTCGAAGTCGCCTGCGGTGCTTCCCTTTTTCCATTCTTCAGGCATGGTGGTCTCAAGCAGGGCGATCAACCGCGTTGTAGTCTCACGCACTTCTTCGGGCGCGGTCACTTGGGTGTTTGTGCTTGCGCCCGTCAGTTGTACACCGAGCGTTTCGATCAACTGCGCGGCCCGGTCGGTATTTTGTGGATTCTGCGCCTCGAGCAGATCGCGCAAATCGTCGAAGGCGGCCTGCGCGGCTTTGTGGAACGTCACGGCCTCCTGGATCTCGAGCTGTTTGGTCACCTGGCCATTCGAAACGCCGCGCTCATATTCGAGGGAAACCAGATTTAAATAGCGGAGGAGTTGTCCGGCGCGGCGGCTTTGTTCGGAGGGAGTCAACGGGGCGGCGCGGAAATTTTCGAGCGCGGCGTAAATGGAATCCAGCGCGGGTTGAATCTTGGCTTCTGAAATCACGGCAGTTTGAAGGTCCAGAAAGAGGCGGTGTACTTCGTCCAGTGCCTGTGTCCCGTATTGTTCGGCGTACGCGGGTGCAAGGATGTCGAAATATCCCGCGGCAAGCGCGGCGAGTTCGGCGCGGCGGATGGCGAAATTATTTTGGTCGGCAGATTCAAGATTGCGCAGGGCCTCGTAGAGGCGCGCCTGATACGTGTCGAAGAGGTCGGCGTGCAGAAATTGCAAGGCGTCGTCGGTTGTGATGGATTGCTCGGCGAGTCTTTGGAGCGCGAGAGTGGCATCGGCGTTCGGGCGTGAGAATCGCGTGGCGGTGCGAAATTCGCGCACGCCCAGCCAATCTTGGGCGGCCGCCACATCGTTGTTGCGGATGGCATGCTCGACGATGCTGTAGCCGCCATGAAGGACCGCCGTCCAGACCCGCGCCCGGGCGGCGGCGAATTTTTGCGGGGATGTTTCGGCGAGGGCGGCGCGCATTTGTGCAAAGCCCGCGCGGATTCGTTCATCGGCCGCGGGGTTCACAGCGGCAATCATGCTTTGGAATGACCCGCGGTATGCGGCTTCGGCGCGGCCGAGTTCGATTTCCGCGTTGGGATCCTCGGATTGGAGACTCATTTGGGCGGCGAAAAGCGACGACCGAATTGTCTCGGCGGCCTGCGCGGGCGGCAACGCCTCCGCGCGGACGGTGTGGTTGCTAACCGCTAAAATGAGCGTCAACAGGGTCAGGCTTTTCAGCAATTTGTGCATCGCACTCTTCTCTTTTTCAGGGAATCGACACAAGCAACGCAGCTTTCGCAGATGGCCCGATGCTGCAAAACCTGCGGATGAAATGCTTTACTCTTCGATTGTGATATTCAATGCGGCGGCGACTTGCGAGATCTGGCCTGCGATGGCTGTGGCGCGGTTTTGGGCCTCCGCGCCGAGCAGGTCGGCTTCTTCGGCGGTGAACTGCTTGCCGTCACGTTCCTGCCGATAAACATCCGCGACGTATTCTTTCAACCCGTCCAGGTCGCTCTCGATCTGCGCCGCTTGATCTGGATCCAGGCCGAGGATTAGTGGTTTCACCCCGGCATAGACTACCTGAAGGCTGGAGAGAATATCTTGAATGTCCGAGAGGCGTGAGATGGCGACGAAATCACTTTGCGTGGATGCCTCGCCCGCCACAAAGCGCGAATTCTTCCACGACTCAAAATATTCGCTCATGGTGGGAACCATCACCACCAGCGCAGTGAAGGCGTCGGACTCGGTCGGTTCCCAGGCTTGGGCGGAGGTTTCCAGCTCGGAGACATACAGATACATCGAATCCGCCGCGCCTTTGAGCACGTGGGCATCGGGCAGGACTTCGCCGAAGTCGAGCGTACCGTTTGCGTCGAGGTCGGCTTCCACGGCCGCGATGAAATAATCGGGATGGGTGCCCCAAAGCGCGGTTTCGAGCACGCCAAACAAGTTGCCCGGCTTCGGCAGGATGCGTCCATCGGGCAGGGTCAAATCGAAGGGCACGGCGTTGCCGGGATCGTCCTCGCTCGAAGCGCCCGCGTCGAGGATGACGTCATATTCGCTCAGGCTGGGGACGCCCGCCACGATGCCCTCGATCTGCTCATAGAGTGGACTCGCGACCATCCACGCGGCCTTGGCGTCCAGCAGGGCACTCGCGGCCTCAGCGGGACGATTTGCCCACAGCCTGGCGTAATCGAAATCGGCAGCCTGTGCCAACTGGTAATATGCGTCGCCGGCAGATTTCAGGTTCATGCTGCTGGTTTTGAGATTCGCGATCTTGCCGAGGAGGTAGGTTTTGATCGCGCCCAGGTCGGCGAGGGAAGTTTCCTGGGCGGCAGGGGTCGCTGTCGCAACCGGTGCACAAGCACTGACCAGCCAAACCAGAACAAGGGTCACAACAAAGAAGTTGGTCTTGCGAACCATGCTGGTTCTCCTTCGAGCTGAATGTTGATGATTAGGACAAGTTTTGTCCGTCTTGATTGGCGTGTAGTATAATTTTCGAACTGCCAATAATCTAGATATTTGTATTAAATTTTATTTATATCGTCTTGCAACTGGATTTCAACCTGGTTGATAACCGCTCTGGAGATTTACAAAGGTTTTTTTATGACCGTCAGCCTTGCCATGCAACGTTATGCCGCCGAGATCTATCGCCTGCAACAGGATCACGAACAGGTATCCCTTTCGCTTTTAAGTTCCCACGTGGAGGCTTCGGCACAAGCAATCTCCACGATGGTCAAGCGATTGAACAAATACGGTTATTTGGTGCATGAGCCCTATCGCGGTGTACGTCTCACGCACGCGGGCGAAAAGATCGCCATGCCTGCCTTGCGCCGCCACCGCGTGACCGAAGTCTTCCTTGTCAAGGTAATGGGCTATGACTGGGCCGCGGCGCATGAGTTGTCGGATGTTTTCGAGAAGGGGATTAACGACGAAATCGAGGAACGCGTCTTCGAACTCGCGGGACGCCCCACGCGTTGTCCGCACGGGGAACCGATCCCCTCCAAAGACGGCGTGATGCCCGCCATCAAAGATGGACCGCTAGTCAACGTCCCTTCCGGCTCGGACTGTGTTGTCAGCCGCGTTCGCACACATGACCCGGACAAACTGGGCTACATCGCCGAACTGGGACTGCTCCCCGGCGTCCCGTTTCATTTGTTGAGTTGCGCGCCGTTTCAGGGACCCTTGCGGTTGCAGATGAAGCCACAGGACCATATCATCGGTTATGAGTTGTCACAGTCCATCTGGGTGGAGGTGAGGAAGAGGGGGGACGGAAACAAACTTCCCCCATTGAAGATGCCGAGAACCTGACGATTCGAAACTCTGGTCGGGCGCAGGTTCCTTGTTCTTGGCGGAATCAATGGTCAGGGCGGGGGGACGCGTTGTAATTTTTTTCACTGCAAGATTGTGACTTCCGTCCATTGTGGAAAAACAGGGCAATCTGGAATAATAAGGCCGACCATAGGATTATCAAAAGGTTGGCCTTATGTCTGTTCTGCAATTTAGCGAAAGCATGGAAATGTATCTCAAGGCGATGCTGGAAATGGGTAATCGCGAGGTGGTGGCAATCGGTCGTCTTGCAGAGCGACTGGGCGTCACGCCTGTTTCAGCCAATGAGATGGTCCGCAGGCTGGGCGAGCAGGGATTGGTCGCGCACACTCCCTATAAGGGTGTGGCATTGACCGAGAAGGGCCACGAGGTGGCGTGTGATGTGATGCGCCGCCAGCGTTTGTGGGAAGTTTTCTTGTACGAGCACCTGAAAATCGAATGGGCGAAGATCTACGAACTGGCCTGTTCGCTGGAACATGCCACTGCGCCCGAAGTAACCGAGGCACTGGCTGACTTCCTCGGCGACCCGAAGACGTGCCCGCGCGGCAATCCCATCCCCGCCGCGGACGGTTCCTTTTTGCCGCTGGACGGTGTGCCGCTCAACGCGGCGGAAGTCGGCGCGACCGTTCGAGTTCTGGCCGTAAACGCTACCGCGACGGATGTTCTCAGACATTTGCAGGAACGCGGCCTCCTGCCCGGGGCCGCGGTCACCATTGTGGAGGCCGCGCCGCTTCAGGGTCCGTTGACGTTGCGGGTGAAAGGGAGAGAGGTCGCGCTCGGGTTGTCGCTGGCTGAATTTGTCATCGTGAAGTCCAATACCACTCAATGAGGAACCACCGAAATGTCTGAACCGATTCAGCTTCACCTGCTTCAGCCCGGTCAACGGGCGACCATCACACGCATCAGCGGCAAGAACGCCCTGCGCCGCCGTTTTGCCGAGATGGGCATCATCAAAGGCGAAACGATCCTGATCGAACGCCACGCGCCGCTTGGTGACCCTGTGGAGTATTTCATCAAGGGCTATCATCTTGCCTTGCGAAGGGAAGAGGCGGCCTGCATCGAAGTGACTCTCGACAGAGGTGCAAATGGCTGACCTGACCATTGCGCTGGCGGGCAACCCCAATGCCGGCAAGACCACCATCTTCAACGCGTTGACGGGATTGCGCCAGCATACGGGCAACTGGCCCGGCAAGACGGTCGAGAAGAAAGAGGGCGAGATCGAATTCGGACACCTGGCACTTCGGATTGTTGACCTCCCCGGCACCTACAGCTTGACGGCGTATTCGCCCGAGGAGATCATCGCCCGTGATTTCATCATCGAAGAGCGTCCCGATGTGGTCATTGACGTGGTAGATGTCACCAATCTCGAAAGAAATTTATATCTCGCCGTGCAATTGCTGGAACTGGACGTCCCCGTGGTGATCGCGCTCAACATGGCCGACGCTCTCGACAAGAACGAGGTGAAGGTTGACATTGACCGCCTCTCGCAACTGCTTGGAGGCGTCCCCATTGTCGCAACGACAGCCAATCAGGGCCGGGGAATCCCCGACCTGATTTCGGGCGCCATTCACGCGGCGGGGAAGGGTCACATCATGCCGCCGCATCGCATGATGCGTAGAAGAAGATTTCACCGCCGTTGGAGAGGGTCATGGTCATAGCCTCTACACCCCGCGAGATGTTCCGCCTCGATTACGGCAGTAAACTCGAACGCGAGATTGCCAGGCTCGTCGAGGCATTCGAAGGTATTTCATTCGACCCCGGCCCGTATCCTCGGCGCTGGCTGGCGATCAAACTGTTGGAAGCGGACGCCGACATTCTTGAGCGCGTGCAAAACATGCCGAACGGCGCGCGAGTCGTTGCGCTGGCCCGGGAGGGAGCCGAACATTTGAAATCCATGCTTGGAGACGATGTGGACCTGCTCACTGCCGACCGCCGCTATGGCTTCATCAACGGCATTGTGCGCCAGTCGCTTCAGCGTCCGCGCATGGATCGCATCACCTTCACTGACCGCGTGGACGATATCGTCACCAACAAGTGGGTGGGACTGCCCATTTTCTTTATCGTCATGTACATTGTCTTCCGACTCGTGATAGACGTTTCCTCCCCGTTCCTGGATTGGATGGACGCGGTCATCAACGGGCCGGTTGCGAACGGGTTCCGCTCGATTCTGGACCTCGTCTCTGCTCCCGCATGGATTCGTTCCCTCGTCGTTGACGGAATTGTCGCGGGCGTGGGCGGGGTGCTGGTCTTCGTGCCTGGCCTGTTGATGCTGTACTTCTTCCTGGCCCTGCTCGAGGACTCGGGCTACATGTCGCGCGCCGCTTTTGTCATGGACCGCTTCATGCGCGTCGTCGGTCTGCACGGCAAATCGTTCATCCCGATGATTCTGGGATTCGGCTGCGCCGTCCCCGCCGTGTACGCCACGCGGACCATTGCCAGCCGCCGCGACCGAGTCCTGACCGCGTTGCTCGTCCCGTTGATGTCCTGCTCGGCGCGCCTGCCCGTTTACGTTGTTTTTGGCCTTGCCTTCTTCGGCGCCCGCGCAGGGACGGTCATCTGGGCCATGTATGCCCTCGGCATTTTTGTCGCGATGATCGCGGGCATGGTCTTCACGCGCACCATCCTCAAGCCCGATGTCACGTCCGCGTTCGTGCTGGAACTGCCTCCCTATCGCCAGCCTGCGCTCAAGAGCGTGCTGATCCACATGTGGGAAAACACGCGCGAATTCGTCCGCAAGGCGGGGACGACCATCCTCGGCGCGTCCCTTGTGATGTGGTTGCTACTCAATCTGCCCTGGGGCGTGACCGAACAGCGCGACTCGTATTTTGGAAAGTTCAGCGGCGCGATTGCCCCCGTCTTCGCCCCGCTCGGATTCGGCAACTGGGAGACGGGCGGCGCGCTGGTGACGGGCTTCATGGCCAAGGAGATTGTCGTCAGCACCATGAGTCAGATTTACCTCGGCAGCGAGGAAGCAGCAGCTGTGCCCACCACCTTCACCGAGGACCTCGCCGGCATCGGCACAGGGTTCGTAGACGCGACCGTCAACTCGGGCAAGATCCTGTTGAGCATCATCCCTGGGGTGCATCTCGTTGACGAAGAGACCGAAGGCGAAGATACCGCCCTCAGTCTCGCCCTGCGCGAGCGCTTCACGCCATTGAGCGCCGCGTCCATGCTGGTATTCGTCCTGCTTTACGTTCCCTGTGTGGCGACGCTCGGCGCGATCAAACATGAGTTTGGGACTTCCTGGGCTGTGACCTCGGCGGTCTATCAAACGGTTGTTGCGTGGATCGCGGCCTTTCTCGTCTATCAAATTGGAATTTTGCTGGGATTTGGGTAAACCATCCATGCTGAATCAACTGGTCGCTTTACTGGGGATGCGGGAGGGCGGCTTGAGCCTTGCCGAGGTCAGCCGCGAGATGAACACCCAGCCCACGGCGGTCCTGTCCATGCTCGATCTATTGGTGTGGAAAGGGAAGGTCCTGGAAATCGGCCCCGACGATAAAGTCTGCTCGACTTGCGGACTGGAATCGCAGTGCAGTCTATTGGCAACGCGAGGGAAGCGGTATGTGGTCGCAACGTCAGCCAAGCCGCCGCTTAATTTGACGGAAACAAGCCCGTGTCTGGCTCGAAACGGCCCTCTCGGTTCACTCGAATGACGCCTGTTTTGCCAGTTCCATCACCTGCGCGCGCTGTTTCGCATTCAGCCCCGCAGATTCCGAATTGTGCCTGCCCGTCTCTCGATTCTCGACGAGCAGAACGCTTGCGTCGCGGCTGAGCAGGATCGTGTGCCACGCGAATCTTTTGACATTGTAGATTCTCCCGTTTTCCATCACCTGCGGACGAATCGCATCCACCTGTGTGCCGTTGCCGCCGATGAGAAGCACACCGCGGCCCTGCAATAAAACGAAGACTTCATCGGTCTCGGTGTGGCGTTCCATTTTGTCAATGCGGTCGGGCTGGATGTCGTCGAGGTAGCGCAGGATCGCCACGCGCCACGCGCCGTAATCAATCAGCGGCTGGTAACCGCTCCCCTCGAAACTTCGCACTTCGAGCAGTGATTCGTCCATGGCTCATTTCCCCAGCCATACTTCGACGTGATGGTCGCCGACATCGAGATTCGGCGGGATTAGATTCCCCTCGATGGGATTCCCATCCAATGTCATTTTGACCACACCCTTGCAGACATGCTCCGGGTTGTGGACGCGAATCCGCAACCCGCGGCCCCGAAACTGGCGCGTCGCCTCGAAGCCACTCCACGCTGACGGGATACACGGGTCAATGCGCAAGCCTTCGTACGTCGGGCGGATTCCCAGAATCCACTGCGTGATGGCGACGTAGTTCCACGCCGCGGTTCCCGTCAGCCAGGAGTTCCTGGCTTCGCCGTGTTTGGGCGCATCCCTGCCAGCGATCATCTGCGCGTACACGTACGGCTCGCAGCGATGGATTTCGCTCAGGTCTTCGCGCGCCGACGGGTTGATGCGCAGATAATAATCGTGGGCGCGGTCGCCGCGGCCGATTCGCGCCTCGGCGATCATGATCCACGGGTTGGTGTGACAGAAGACGCCCGCGTTTTCCTTGTAGCCAGCGGGGTACGATGAAATCTCGCCGAGATGCAGATAGTATTTTGTGAACGCGGGCTGGTGCAGGACGATTCCATGCGGTGTGGCGAGATGTTTGCAAACGGAATCCAGCGCTGTTTCGGCGCGGCCATCTTCCACGCCGAGTCCCGCCATGATGCAAATCCCCTGCGGCTCGACGAAAATTTGTCCCTCCGTATTTTCCTTCGAGCCGAGGGCGCGGCCAAAATCATCGTAGGCGCGGCGGAACCATTCGCCGTCCCAGCCGTGCTGCCAGATGGCGGTTTCCATTTTCGCTGCGACTTCCAGGTAATAGGTTGAAGGTCGAAAGTCGAAAGTCGGACTGGCTTTCCCCTTTCGACTTTCGAATCGTTTGGCGAGTTCCGTCATCTCCCGCGCGGCCAGCACAAACAACCCCGCGATAAAAACGCTTTCTGCAACTTTCCCGTCTTTATTGGTGGTCGTTTGGAAGGATTGGCCCGGCGAATCGGAGAAGCAGTTGAGATTCAAACAGTCGTTCCAATCCGCGCGGCCGATGAGGGGAAGTCCGTGCGGGCCGAGACGGTCGAGCGTGTACTGGATGGATCGCTGTAAGTGTTCGATCAGCGGCGTTTCGGAGCCGGGCTGGTTATCGTAGGGGACAGGCTCGTCGAGGATGCTCCAATCACCCGTCTCTTTGATGTAAGCAGTTACTGCAAGCACCAGCCACAACGGGTCATCGTTGAAGCCTGAGCCGATGTCGTTGTTGCCGCGCTTGGTCAATGGCTGATATTGATGATACGCGCCGCCCGTCGGCAGTTGCGTGGTGGCCAGGTCCAGAATCCGTTCGCGGGCGCGTTCGGGAATCAGGTGCATGAAGCCGAGCAAATCCTGGTTCGAATCGCGGAAGCCCATGCCGCGCCCCACGCCGCTCTCGAAGTAGGATGCCGACCGCGACATGTTAAACGTAATCATTACCTGATAGGCGTTCCAGATATTCACCATGCGATTGGTGTGAACATCGGGTGTGTTCACCGTGAACCTGCTCAACAGTTCG
>DAOTXP010000223.1:0-6198 GCA_034435275.1 Anaerolineales bacterium
CGCCGTCGCCGCGCGCGCCGCGGGTTGCTCCCCTCGGATGCGGAGGGGCAGGCCGCCTTTCTGGCCGCGCTGGCGCGCCGCACTTATCCGTCCGTGGAACTCTTTATCTTTGCGGTGTTATGCGGCGCGGTGATTGGCGCGGGTTACCTGTTCAATTCGCAGGCCATCCTGCTGTTTGGCGTATTGCTGGCCCCGCTCCTCTCGCCCTGGGTGGGCCTGGCCATCGCGGCCGTGACCGGTTCCCTGCGCTTTTTCATGCAGACCCTTTTGGCCCTGCTGATCAGCGCCACGCTCATTTTTGCCATCGGGCTCCTGGCTGGCTTCGCCTCGCGGCCCTTCCAGCCGCTCACGCTCGACCAGGTCTATGTTCACAGCCGGTTGTGGTGGGCCGATCTCACTCTCCTGGCGCTGGCGGCCATCATCCTGTCCATTTCATTTGTCCGTTCCGAAGAAAAGCCATATCTGCCGTCCGTCATGCTGGCGTACAATCTTTTTCTGCCGGCCGGCGCGGCGGGCTTCGGCCTCGGCGCGGGGTTGAATGGTACGTGGCCGCACGGCCTGCTGGTCTTCTTCACCAACCTGGCGTGGGCCACGCTCTTCGGCGTGATCGCGCTGGCGGTGATGCGCTTCCGCCCACATTCGATAAGCGGCGCCTTCGCCAGCGCCATTCTATTCCTTCTCGTCGCGGCGGTGGTCATTCAATTGACCGGATTCGGACGCTGGGCCTATGCCCGCGCGCTGGGACTCACGCCCACGCCGACCGTTACGTTGACGGCAATTCCATCGCCCCTTTCCACGCCCGCGACTGCCACTACAACCCCGCGGCCGAGTCTCACCCCCACGTTTGCCCTGCCGCCCGGTCTCGAGCAGTTTACCGTCACGCCCTCACTGACGCCCTCCCCGAGCAACACTCCCACACCCACCGATACCGTCGAGCCGACGCCCGTCTTCGCCAGGATCGAATCGCGCGAGGGCGGCGGGGCCTTCATGCGCGAGACACCCAACGGCAAGTTCCTGGCCACATTGGATAACGGAGTGGTAGTCGAAGTGCTCGGCCCGACCGAAGAAGTCAATGGCGTGACGTGGGTGCAGATCGCGGCCATCAAGAACGGCCTGCGCATGGAGGGCTGGATCATCCAATCGGTTTTGCTGACGGCCACGCCGGTGGTCAACTGGGAGCCGAGCGAGACGCCCACGCGGACGGCAACGCCGTGAAACCAAAATCGTAGGGGCAGACCCCGCGTGTCTGCCCCAACATGTCCGCCTCAACGAAATCCATTTTTTCCAGGAGAATTTGCTCTGTTGCAAACATGCATCACTCCATCGCCCTGAGCGAAGCGGAGACGAAGGGCGGTTGATCAGCCGCCTGCGCTTCGTCTTCGGCCCTTCGGCAGGCTCAGGGCCTCCGCTCAGTGCGGTGCTGGAAATGATGGCAACAGAGCAGGAGAATTTTTATGCCTATTCACTTCGGTACCGACGGCTGGCGCGCCGTCATCTCGGATAGTTTCACTTTCGACAATCTGCGCATCGTGGCGCAGGCCATCGCGGACGCGGTCGCCTCGGAGCACTGGGACAAGCGAAGCAGTCCTGCGGACCAGTCTGGAAACGGCGGCCCGGCCCCGGATCCGAAAAGAATCGTGGTGGGTTACGACACGCGCTTTTTGTCGGATCGTTTCGCGGGGGAGGTCGCCCGAGTCCTGGCGGCCAACGGCTTCACGGTCCAGTTGGCCCAGTCGGACGCACCCACGCCGGCCATTTCGTACGCGGTCAAAAACCTGGGCGCGATCGGCGGTGTGATGATCACGGCCTCTCATAACGCACCCCGATATAACGGCGTGAAGTTGAAGGGCGCGTTCGGCGGATCGGCCCTGCCCGAACAGTGCCGCCGTGTGGAAGTGTATATCAACGACAACGAACAACAGGCGCGCGGCCCGAACCTGATGGATTTCAAGAAGGCGCGCGAGCTGGGATTGATCCAACGCTTCAACCCGCTGCCGGCATATTTCGATCACCTGCGCACGCTGATCAACACGGACGTGATTGCCGAGAACCCCCAGCGCTTCGTGGTGGACGCGATGTACGGCTCGGGACGCGGCGTGATCAAATCCTTTTTGCAGGGAACGGGCTGTGAGGTGGCCGAAATCCGCGGCGAGATGAACCCCGGCTTCGGCGGCATCCACCCGGAGCCGATCGCCAAGAACCTGGGCGCGCTGGCTTCGGCGGTCAGTTCGGGGATGGGCAACTTCGGCGTCGTCACGGACGGCGATGCGGACCGCATCGGCGCGATGGACGAGCGCGGCGCGTTCGTGGACCCGCACAAGATCATGGCGCTTTCGTTGAAGTATCTGGTGGAGAATCGCGGCTGGGGCGGCGCGGTCGTCCGCACGGTCTCGACCACGCGCATGATTGACCGTCTCGCGAAAAAATATGGCTTGAAACTTTATGAAACGCCTGTCGGCTTCAACCACATCGCGGATTACATGATGTCGGAAGACGTGCTCATCGGCGGGGAGGAATCGGGCGGGATCTCGTTCAAGGGACACATTCCCGAAGGCGACGGCCCCATCATGGGGCTGCTGCTGGTGGAGATGATCGCCGCGTCGAAGAAGCCGCTGATCGAACTTGTGGATGATCTGCTGGAGGAAGTCGGCCCGGCCTTTTACGAGCGCACCGACCTGCGCCTGAGCCGCCCGGTGGCCAAGGCCGAGATGACCGAGTTCCTCACCCAACAGGCGCCCGCCGAAGTGGGCGGACAGAAGGTGGCCGAGGTCAGCCAGCGCGACGGCGTGAAGTACATCATGGCCGACGACTCGTGGCTGTTGATCCGTCCCTCGGGCACGGAACCCGTGCTGCGCGTGTATGCCGAAGGCCGCACGCAGGAGATGGTCAAGGCGCTGTTGCAGTACGGGCAGAAGGTGGCGGAGAGTGTGGTGTAGGCTTGACAGGGGTGCTATAATATTCTTGAGCGTTTTAATTTTGGCCGCCTAACGTTCTAATTAAAATAGGCGATTAGTTTGAACGAGCCGTCTATAAGCCGTTATACGGCCATTGGCCGTCTAAACACTAGTTGGCACGCCCGTGCAAAATGAAGTAAAGAAAACCAAAAGCCGTCGGAGCATCGAATGTGGAAATTTCTTTCAGATTTAATTGAGTGGTTTCTTGGCTTATTTGGTTTTCAAAGAAAAGATTCTTCCCACACTTCAGTTCAACCACCGTCAAATAATGTTCAAGTTACGCCAAGTTTTCCCACCGAAATTAAGCCAAGACTTGAACCAGAGTTAAGGCTTGAAGCAGGCGTACAACCACAGTATCGTAAAAACAAATCTATCCTTACTTATCGAGAAGGCGTGTTTTACAATTCCCTAATGGGCGCAATTGATGAAACTCGTTATCAAGTATTCGCTAAAGTAAGGCTGGCTGATTTTTTCTGGCTTGCCAATGAACCTGAAAATCGTAAATTTCACCAAAATCAAATCATGTGCAAGCATGTTGATTTTCTACTTTGTAGCAAGCCATCCCTTGCGCCTATTCTTGGCATCGAGTTGGATGATAGCAGTCATAAATTGCCAGAGCATCAGGAACGAGATAGATTCAAAGATATGCTTTTCTCGTCAGTCGGTTTACCGCTACTGAGAATGGATTTACAATCAAATTATTCGAGTGATTTTTTACGTGAGCAAATCGAAACAAGTTTGACGAAATTCTCGAACAACACAGGTGAGTCTTAAGGTCAAAAGCGTGCCAACACAGCGTGCAGCGGACGGTGGGGATTCTGCGGCATTTTCGGGCTTTTTCTACGCCCAAGCGGAATCCTGCTCTTGGAGTTTTATCTACCCCCGCCCCACCGCCGCTAACGCAAACCGTTAGCCCGCTTCGCAGTCAATTGTAGTCAATATGAGAGTACAAAAGTGAATCCTACAATATCAAGCCAACTCTATCATTTTACTGGTTATGACAAAGCAAGCAATTCATTTAAACCAGATGATGACGCCTTTGATATTCTCAAAAGTATTCTTCAAAGTGGGTATATTCGTCTTTCACAAAACAACGTCAAACTTCATTTGCCGCCCAACGGGAGAATATCGTCAACCGCTATAGATGTTAAGATGGCATGTGTTACGGAAACACCAATCGAGTATATTGCCGAGCATATAAATAAATATGGAAAATTTGGAATTGGCTTCAATATAGAATGGGGACTTGCTCACGGTGGGCTTAGTGTTATATATACTCAAAGAGAGTACCCAAATGGTTTGGCAACAGTTATTTCCGAACTGGCTGATTTCTTCATGTCTAATGGAATGCTATCTCATGATTTACGTGCTGTGACTTGGTTATCAAAGTTATCTTCCCTCACAGAGAATTTTGAGTTAAGGCATGAGCGCGAATGGAGATTTTTATATGCTCCAACTATGCCAGATGGCTATAGAGGCATCATGTTTCTGCCAAAAGACATAACATCAATTATTTGTCCAGAATCTTATATTGCAAAGGTTGAAGATTTGTTGGCAAACACAAAATTTAATCCAAAAATGATACCCACCGAAAGTGTATGGAGTCAAAGTTTCTAGTGGTGATAAAAATTCTCCATTACCCACAAACGCGGGCTAACAAAGCGTGCAGCCGACTGGTGGGATTCGGCGCCGTTTTCAAGCATTTTTCTGGCTTCGGGTTTTTCCTGCTCTCGAAGCGAATCTCGTCCCGCCCACCAGCGGCTAACGCAAACCGTTAGGCGTTTGTCTTGCAAAACAAAGGAGAAGGAAATATGTCAATCATGGATATTTTTCGGATAAATGAAATCAAAGCCGAACTTGCAAGAACGGCAAAAGAGCGTGATGCTCTGAAAAGCGCATTGGCGGATACCGATAAGATGGACTATCACCAATTAAAGCAGGCGATAGAAAATCTTGGCTTGCAAAAAGAAAAAGCAAATCAGGAACTACAAGCGGCGCAAGCAGAGTTTGCTAAACGCAGACAAGGTTTTGACCAGCAATTAGCGGAACTGGCAAAGCAAATTGAGTTACGAAAGAAAGAAATTATCGTTCTTGACGATGAAATACTGCTAGAAAGTTTTGCTTTATATAAGCCAAAATTCAAATTTCTTACGAGCGAAGAATATAAGACTCGTCTGGATGCTTGCAGGGAAAAGCAAAAACAATTGATAAAAGATGGGCTTGCTGTAAAAATCAATGAAAACTGGACGGTCAATAATAGCAAAGCAGAAGGTCGCAAGATGGTTAACGACATGAAGAAACTGATATTAAGGTCGTTCAACAACGAGTGCGATTACTGTGTAGATAATGTCAAATTCAATAACATGGAAGTTAATGAAAAAAGGATTGAAAAGTCCTTTGAAGAGTTAAACAAGTTAGGACGTATAATGCAGGCAGTTATTACCGACGCCTACAAAAAGTTAAAATATGAAGAACTTTACCTTGCTTTTGAGTATCAGCAGAAGAAACAGGAAGAAAAAGAAGAACAAAAGCGGGTTCGTGAAGAATTGCGTGAACAGCAAAAACTTGAGCAAGAAATCCGTCAGGCTAGAGAAAAACTTGCAAAGGAAAAGAAACATTTCGCTAAAGCAATTAATGAACTTGAGTCGAAACTCAAAGAAGCGGCAAATGATACAGAGCGTGCATTAATGCTAGAAAAATTGGAAGAAGTTAAGGGGCAATACGCCGAACTTGAAAAGGAAGAAAAGGTAATTGATTACAGAGAGCAAAACGCAAAAGCAGGTTATGTTTATGTCATATCAAACATTGGCTCTTTGGGAGAAAATGTCTACAAAATAGGAATGACCCGACGGTTAGAGCCATTGGAGCGAATTGACGAATTGGGCGATGCATCTGTACCCTTTGAATTTGACGTACATGCTCTTATCTTCTCTGATAACGCACCAGCACTTGAAGCTAAGTTACATGAGCATTTCTACAAAAGCAGGATAAACAAACTAAATGACCGCAAAGAATTTTTCAGAGCCGATATTCATGAGATAGAAAAAGTCATTAAGGAAAACTACGATAAAGTTGTTGATGTTGTGAAAGAAGCACCTGCCGAACAGTATAGAGAAAGCCTGCTTATGGTATAAATACGCCTAACACAGCGTGCAGCCGACTGGTGTGATTCTGCGCCGTTTTCAGGCATTTTTCTGGCTCCGGGCTTTTTCCTGGTCCCCAGCCGAATCCACGCCCGCCCACC
>DAOTXP010000224.1:0-6942 GCA_034435275.1 Anaerolineales bacterium
TGGCCTGGTGCTTTGGCCTGTATGGCTTCGCCGATTCTCCCGCGACCACACCTCCGCGCCTCGCGCAATTGACCGCGTTCGTCGCCGCGCAGGCACAGCGGATCTACCGCAACACGGACTTCGCCCTCTTCACACGCGGCAACCACATCATCAGCGAAGCGCTCGGATTGTGGCTGGTGGGCCTGCTCTTTCCCGAATTGAAGGACGCGGAAAAATATCTTTCAAGGGGGCGCAGACTGCTCGAACAGGAAGCCGCGGCGCAGATTTTCCCCGACGGCAGTTATTCAATGTACTCGTTGAACTACCATCGCTTCGTCCTGCACGTCTATCTTTATGCTATAAGACTGGGCGAGATTCACAATACGCCATTTTCAGATTCCCTGCGACGCGCGGTTATGAACTCGATTGAATACTTGACCCAGTTGATTGACCTGCAAAATGGACAGATGCCCGTCTACGGCTCCAACGACGGCGCGCTGGTTTTGCCGCTGAATAACTGCGACTTCAATGACTATCGCCCGCTGCTGCAATTGGGTTGGTATTTGACGAAAGGGAAACTGCTATTCGAGCCTGGCAAGTGGGACGAAGATGTATTTTGGTTGTGCGGAGGACAAGCCCTCACCCCTAACTCCTCTCCCAATGGGCGAGGGAGTCTCTGGCCCCCTTCTCCCCGCGGGAGAAGGGCTGGGGATGAGGGCGATGGCGGGACTTACCTCCTGCGCGGCGCGGACAGTAAGGCCGTCATCCGCTGCACGGACTTCCGCGCCCGCCCCTCCCACGCCGACCAACTCCACGTGGATTTGTGGATTCAGGGCCAAAATATCGCCTGCGACGCGGGGACGTATCTCTACAGCGGCGAAGGAGACTGGCGCAACGGACTGGCGCGCACCTCCGTTCACAACACGGTCATCGTGGACAACCGCGACCAGATGACGATGGTCAGCCGCTTCACGTGGACGGATTGGGCGAGGGGCAAAGTGCTTCAACATGACGACAAACTCTGGCAAGGCGAGCACGATGGTTACAAGCGTCTGCCCGATCCCGTGACGCACAGGCGCACCGTTCTGGCATTGGATGGCGACCGCTGGCTGATCGTGGATCATCTCACTGCCGCGCGGCCGCATCATTACGCGCTTCATTGGCTGCTCAGCGATTTTGGAATTCAGAAGCTTGCTTCTGGGCGGTTGGACAGCAAGCTGTCCGACTCCAAAGGTGAGCAAAACTCTTTTATCCTGCCACTTGGAATCATGAATCTTCAAATGCAGATTGGGATGTTGGAAGGTAAATCGAGTCTCTCCATCGTGCGCGGCGACCCGGGCAGCACGCGCGGCTGGCGTTCGCGCTATTACGGTCACAAGGAACCCGCCGTTTCCGTGATGTTAGTAACTGACCAGCCACAGGCCGTCTTCTGGACTTTCTTCGGTTTTGAGGGCGATATGCCTGAGAAGTTTGCTGAATCGCAACATATCATTTCGAGCGGGCCGATGGTCGAGTAGACCGAGTGTTTTTCGAGGCTGTATCGAGACCGAGGCTTATAGGCCAGTCGATAACGTGATAAAAATAGCTGGGCGGGGTCTCGATACGCCGCTTCGCGGCTACTCGACCGCCGCCTTTTGAGAATAATCAGTGATACAATCCCGCCTCTGTCTGAAGAATTCCTATGAGCAAAAAATCATCTTTTCGTCTTGTTCCTCCTCGCGCCGAAGTGGAAGTCCACCTCGCGGACGGCCGCGTGATCGCGGGTCCGCGCGGGGCGGCGGTGGGGGAGTTCCTCCAGGTCGTCGCCTCCCCGGACGATCCGTTGATGGGCGCGATCGTCAACAATGAACTGCACGAGTTGACCTATCCCATCGAGATCGATTCGACCGCCGTGCCCGTGGCCATGTCCAGCGAGGACGGCTCGCGCATCTACCGCCGCTCGCTGACCTTCCTGCTGGAGATGGCCTTCAGCGATCTGTTTCCCAAGGCCAAACTGACCATTGACCATTCGGTCTCGTTCGGCGGCTATTACTGTCAGGTGAGCGGACGCGGACCTCTCTCTGACTCCGAACTCGCATTCCTCAACCAGCACATGCGCGAACTGGTCGCGGCCAACCATCCCTTCGAGCGGCGCGAGGTGCCGCTGAAGGAGGCGATTGCGTATTTCCGCAAGCGCGGCTACCTCGATAAAGTTCATCTGCTCCACCACCGCCGCAAGGACTACGTTACGCTGTATCGCCTCGGCGACCATCTCGATTACCATCACGGCTACATGGTGCCGTCCACAGGCTACCTGCAATGGTTCGACCTGCTTCCCGCCAACGGCGGATTCACCCTGCGCTTCCCGCGCCGCGCCGACCCGACTCACCTCGCGCCCTCGCCCGATTATCCCAAACTGCTGGCCGCCTTTCGTCAATATGGCGATTGGCTGACGCGCCTCGGCATTGACAACGTTGGTTCGCTCAACGACGCCATCGCCGAGGGCCGCACCGACGAGGTCATCCTCGTCTCCGAGGCACTGCACGAACAACTCGTGGCGCAGATCGCCGGCCAGATCGCCGAGCGCGGCGACGTGCGTCTCGTGCTCATCGCGGGCCCGTCCTCTTCGGGCAAGACCACCTTTTCGCGTCGTCTCACCATCCAACTGCTGGCGCACGGCGTCTCGCCCTTCCCGCTCGAACTCGATAATTATTTTGTGGATCGCGAGCAGACGCCGCGCGACGCCGAAGGCAATTACAACTTCGAGGCGCTCGAAACCCTCGACCTCTCTCTGCTGGCTGCGCACCTGGAAAAACTCGTCAACGGGGAAAAGGTGCGTTTGCCGCGCTTCAACTTCAAGTCCGGGCGGCGCGAAGCGGGCGAGACGATTGACCTGCGCCGCGGGCAGATCATCATCCTGGAGGGCATCCACGGACTCAATCCCCGCCTCATCCCCGGACCGTTGGCCGGGCGCGCGTTCAAGGTCTACGTCTCCGCCCTGACGCAGCTCAACCTCGACCGTCACAACCGCGTCTCCACCACCGACACGCGCCTCCTGCGCCGCATCGTGCGCGACGCGCGCGAGCGCGGCTACACCGCCGCGCAGACTCTCTCGCGCTGGGAATCGGTGACGCGCGGCGAGAAGGAATACATCTTCCCGTTCCAGGAGCACTGCGACGTGATGTTCAACTCGGCGCTGGTGTACGAACTGGCCGCGCTCAAGCCGCTGGCCGAGCCCCTGCTGAGACAGGTGCCCTATGGCAGGCCCGAATTCATCGAGGCCAAGCGCCTGATGGCCCTGCTCGAATGGATTTTGCCGATTGAAGATATTGATCTGATCCCCGAAAATTCCATCGTGCGCGAGTTTTTGGGAGGTTCGATTTTGAAGGATTTCAAGGTGTGGAAAGGTTAAACGCAGAGACCAGGTTTCTCGCAGAAACCTGGTCTCTATGCCTAACGGTTTGTGTTCGCGTGGCACCCTTTAGGATGGCGGCGGCCGTATAATGGCTTATGAATGGCCAAAATTCCCATAAAATTATAGCACGCCTGTCAATACCCCCACCACCGCCCCCGTAGCCCCGCACGCAAAATTGACCCAGCCTTAATACAAGGTAATAATCCCCGTGTTTGGATCTTCGCTCAAGGCCGCAATCGCCTCGGCATTGGCGCGCAACAGATTCTCGATGTCGCGCGTGGAGCAATTGCCGCGTCGAATCCAGATCACTTTGGGCGGGAAATTGAAAAGCAGGCTCATTTCGCTGAAATCCGCGTCTTTGGTCACGATGATGAGTTCGTGTTGACGTGCATAATCCCACACTGCTCTATCCATTGCCCTATCCAGTTCCACGCTGGACACATGCCGGGAACCTGGAAAAACATCCGCTAATCGCTCTGACAGGCGCGGGGATAGATTCTCGTCGAACAAGAGGGGCTTCATGCCTGGATTGCCACCATGGAATGTTCGCGTTCAGCAGCATATCCCAAACTGGCGAGAATGTCTTCTTTCGTCAGGTAGGGGAAATCATCCAGAATTTCCTTCTGGCTCATCCCCGAAGCCAGATATTCCAAAATGTCATAAACGGTGATCCGCAAGCCGCGAATGCAAGGCTTTCCGCCTCGCTTACCCGGCTCAATGGTGATGATGTCTTTGTAATTCATGGCTCTCTCCAATTCTTCAATCATTCTAAACGCGTTTCCTGAATTATAGCATCGTCAATCCAATTGCTAAAACACTACCCGCCGCCCCGCACGCAAAATTGACCCAGTCGTTGTCCAGCCACTTCCAGCCGCGGATTTGGACCGTCGCTGTGCCGCAGGTGTGCAGGGGGTAACGCTCGGTCTCTTTCTGGCAGGCGGGACAGTAGTAGTTGGCCTGCGCGGTCGCGCCGAGCAGGGAATCGAAGAGCGAGCCAATCAAACCTGCAAGAGTGACGAGGCCGAAGGTAGGAAAGAAGGAAGAAGAAAGAGGCGCGAGCAACGCGGCGAGCAGTCCGATCAGCGCGGAGCCAGCCAGCGCGGCCAGCGTGCCGACCAGCGATACCGCGCCCGACGTCCCTTTCTCGACGACCTTGCCCAGATTGGTGATCATGCGCGGCGGACGTGGATTCAGCACGCCCAATTCCGTGGCCCACGTATCCGCGTTGACCGCGGCCAGCGCGGCGGCGAATCCCAGCCAGGGCCAGAGAGCCTCGGGGAAGAGTCCATGCAGGGCGGCGAAGAGAGTCGCCACCGCGCCGTTGCCGAAGACCTGTCCCGCGTCGCGTTCGTGGCCTTTGGAATACTTCTCATTCAATTTCGTTTTTTGTTTCTTGAACGCGCGGCTGAGCGCGGACGAGGTGATGAAAAAAGTCAGCAGGAGGATCGCCCATTGCCATCCGCCGATCCCGAAGATGACCGTCCCGACGAATCCCGCCGCGAGCGCGCCGCTGCGATTCAAACTGCGGGCGCGATGGGCGAGGAATGCGATGAGCAGGGCAAGGAGAAAACCGAGGAAGAGTTGCATGCGAAATTTTTCCCAGAGTCCAAAGTCTCTGACTTTGGCGGATAATCCCGAAGTCTGGAGACTTCGGAAAAAATCACACCGGCGTGGTCACGATGAACAAGACTGCCAGCAGGAACAGCAGCCCGCACAGGGTGCTGGAGAGCCACACGATGAAAGCCAGCGGGCGTTGTTTTTCAAAGCGGTAGAAGAACAGCCCCGTGAACCAGCCCGTTAGAAATAACAACCCGCTGACCAGCGGAACGATGATGAGCCGCACCGAAGGGACGGCCTCCAGCGGCGCGCCCAGCGGATCGAAGCCCAGCGCCACGCGCTCGATGGAGGGAATCAGGAAACTTACCCACGTCGCCAGTCCCAGGTTGAGGGACAGTCCACTCAGCCACAGAAAGCGCGCCAACGGACTCTCCCAGGCGCGGCTGAAAATGAACGACGGATACAGCGACTTGTACGGCGCGGGACTCAGCGAGCCGAGTTCGATCGAGCGGCGGAAGGAGGAGGCGAATTCGGCCGCGTTCGTAGGCGAGATGGCGAACACACGCTTCGCCGTCGCGACCAGGAGCAGGTCCCTGCTTTCGGAGGCGAGGAACTCCACCACGCCCAGGTCCGGGTGGCGGCGCAGGCCGAGGACCGCGCCGGGCAGACGAAAGACCGGCAGGCGGAGCGGAGTCGTCAGGTCGGTGACCGGGCGAATCCACTCGATGTCCGTCAGTGGGATGTCCTCCACGCGCAGGCCCCAGTGAATGGCGAGGCTGTCGCGGTCGAGGATATAGTCCGCGCGCAGGAGCGCGAAGGCGCGGTAACCGAAGAAGGGCAGGGGCGGCAGGGTCACCAGAATGACGAGCAGGTAGACGATGATGAGCGGTCCCACCTGCGCCCGCGACAGATTCAGGAACGCCCATGTGCTTGCCCCGGCCAGCACGGCCACGATGAAGATGTGGACGATCATGCCGCGTTGCTTGGCAGGGGGGAAGGAGCCTGTGTTCAAGTTTGGTCTCGTGGTTGGTGGGTCTAAGTGTCTAATTGGTCTACAGTCTAAGTGGTCGTCTGTTTGTCGGAAAAGTCGGAGAGGCTCTACAAATCAACCAGACCCGTTAGACCACTCAGACCATTTAGACCATTCAGACTGATCAGACGATTTTCTCTTTCCTTGCGCGGCTTCAATTCTACCATCCCCTCTTTGAGATTCTTTTCCCCAACCGTGATTCGTATTGGACACCCGATCAAATCCGCGTCGTTGAACTTGACACCGGCGCGCTCGTCACGGTCATCGAACAGGACCGTGATGCCCGCGTTTTGCAACTGCTTGTAAATCTCCTCGGCTTCGGCGCGCGTGTCCATTTCCTTGCCGGGGACGTGCATGAGATAGACAGTGAAAGGTGCGGCGGAGGCGGGGAGGGTCAAACCTTTGTCATCATGATGGACTTCTGCAAGCGCGAAAAGAACCGCCTCATATCGGACCTCATCGCGGGTCCCCAGCAACTCGGCGTTTTCACCCGAAAGCGGTCCCCCGCAGTTTGGGCAGGCGTCACCCGGACCGGCAAGCACGAGATCGGCGACGAGGGCGGGTGTGTAGTCGCGTCCGCAGTTGGTGTTGAGCAGATGATAGCCCGCCTCGTTCGCGCCCGCGGCCAGATTGGCCGATTGCGGGACGAGATCGTCCACGACGATGAGCGCGTCCTTCAAGCCGACGGGCGAGGCATACCCCGCCGCCGCCCCCGCGGAGGTGATCTCTTCGGGCGCGGCAAGGCGCACCTCACCGACGGCGCGCCTGAGTTTGGCCTCGCTGAGGGTCATATCCCCGCGCACGACGACAAAGATGAATTTGTTGTCGGCAACGCGGCTGAACATCAGCGCCTTGGCGGTTTTTTCTTTTGGAATATTCAAAAAGTTTGCGAGCGACTCGATGGTATTGCAATCGGGCGTGGACACTTTTTCGAGCGGCCTCGGCTCTTCGCGTGGCAACGCGATCTTTTTGAACGCGGCCA